>DASZUH010000319.1:0-2969 GCA_035547715.1 Solirubrobacterales bacterium | reverse complement strand
CCGGGGTTTCGGTCGAGCCGATCACCGAGTTGGCGACGGCGGCGAGGATCGCCAGGCCGAGCGCGCCGCCGACCTGCTGGGAGGTGTTGATCAGGCCCGAGGCGAGGCCCTGCTCGCGGTCTTCGATCCCGGAGACCGCGGCGATCGTGACCGGGACGAAGGCGAAGCCGAGGCCGAGCGCGGCGAGGATCGAGGGGCCGAGGATGTCCCCGAGGAAGGTGCCTTCGGCGTCGATCTGGGTGAACCAGACCAGGCCGAGCGCGATGCAGGCCATGCCGATCGCGAGGATCGGCTTGAAGCCGACCCGGGTGACGAGGCCGGAGGCGATCCCGGCGGCGAGGATGATCGTCACCGCCAGCGGCAGGTAGGAGATCCCGGCCTTGATCGGGCTGTAGCCGAGGATCTGCTGCATGTAGAGCGAGATGAAATAGAACATCGAGAAGAGCGACGCGCCGACCAGGATGCCGACCACGTTGGCGCCGGTGACGGTGCGGACGCGGAAGATCGAGAAGGGGACGAGCGGCGCCCGCGAGCGGAGCTCGACCCTGACGAAGAGCGCGAGCAGGATCAGCGCGGCGACGATCGTGCCGATCGTCTGGAAGGAGCCCCAGCCGGCCGATTCGGCGTCGAGCAGGGCGAAGACCAGCGCCGAGAGGCCGAGCGTGATCGTCACCGCCCCGGCGATGTCGAAGTGACGGGTCTCGGCTTCGGCCTTCGTCTCGGCGATCAGGCCGGGGGCGATCGCCGCGGCGAGGATCCCGATCGGGACGTTCACCCAGAGCACCCATTCCCAGCCGATGTATTCGGTCAGGACGCCGCCGAGCAGCACCCCGGCGGCGCCGCCCGAGCCCGCCACCGCGCCCCAGACGCCGAGCGCCTTGTTGCGCTCGGCGCCGTCCCTGAAGGTGACCGCGACGATCGAGAGGGCCGCGGGGGAGAGGATCGCCGCGCCGAGGCCCTGCACGGCGCGGGCGGCGATCAGTTGCCCCGAGCTCGAGGCGAGACCGCCCGCCAGCGAGGCGAGCGCGAAGAGGACCAGCCCGCCCATGAACAGGCGCCGCCGCCCGAGCAGGTCGGCGAGCCGGCCGCCGAGCAGGAGGAAGCCGCCGAAGGTGAGCACGTAGGCGTTCACCACCCAGGGCAGGCTGTCCTCGGAGAAATCGAGCGCTTCCTTGATCGTCGGCAGGGCGACGTTGACGATCGAGGCGTCGAGGACGACGACGAACTGGGCGACGCAGAGGAGGGCCAGCGCTATCCAGCGTTTGTCCCGTGCCTCGGCGGCGTCGGTCACGGCGACTCGTCGTCCTCCTCGGCGCGGGCCGAGAATTTGGTCCGCGGCCTATGTACCGGCACGCCGTCATGGAAGGTGTCGACTTTCTCGTCGTAGAAGGCGACCAGCCCGGCGACCTGCAGCACCTGCGGCGAGGGATAGGCGTAGGACCAGGCGATGTCGGTGTGCAGCGCGTCGCCGATCCGCGCCGACCAGTAGTCGCTGGTCGTCCCCTTGTAGGGGCAGTAGGTCTCGGTGTCGGTGCGCTCGAGCAGGGCGAAGTTCACGTCGGTGCGCTGGATGTAGTGGCGGGTCGGCAGCCCGGTCTCGAAGAGCAGCACCGGCGCCGTCGTCTCGGCGAGGACGACGCCGTCGATCTCGACCCGGACGTGACGGGAGGAGCGGATCGCGTCGACCCGCGCGTAAGGGCTGCGTGGATGCCCGCCGAAGACCTCTTCGTCCTCCTCGAACCAGGCGTCGACCGCGTGCCAGTCGACGTGGGCGAGGCCGGCGAAGGGGCCGCTCTCGAAGCTCTCGGTGGTCGGCAGGGCCAGCAGCGAGGGATCGACGTCCGCGACCGGCACGTAGTAGGCCGGGTAGTGCGGCACCTCCCAGACGTAGAAGGCGCGCAGCGTGTCGAGGAGGGTGACGCCGCCGCGGACGGCGCGGATGCGACGCGGGCACGGCTGCATGAACCCCGCCTCGGACAGGTGCGGCGGGTATCGGGACGAGTCGATCTCGCGAGCCTCCGCGGGATTCACCTTGCCCACCATAGACAAAGCGATCCGCCGGCCCGCCCGATCGGCGGGGCGCCGAAACTGATTCGCTAAACTAATTACCAGTCCTAACTTTCTCATGGCAGCCAAGACCCCCGACATCTCGCTCTCCGACACCGCCTCCCAGCTGCGCAACGCGATCGTGCGCACCGCGCGCGTCCTGCGCCAGGACGCGGCGAGCGAGACCGGGCTCGGCGCCTCGGCCACCGCGGCGCTGGCGACGATCAACCGCGACGGGCCGCTGACCCCGTCGGAGCTGGCCGCGATCGAGCGGGTCAAGCGCCCCTCGGTGACCCGGACCCTGGCCTGCCTCGACCGCGAGGGCCTGATCGAGCGCACCCCCGACCCGGCCGACGGCCGCAGCTCGCTGGTGTCGATCAGCGCCGCCGGGCGCGAGCGCCTCGCCGCGCTCCGCCGGCGCAAGAACGCCTACCTGGCGCGCAGGATGCGGGGGCTCGACCGCGAGGAGGTCGAGACGCTCGCCCGCGCCGCCGAGATCCTCGAGCGCATGCGGGAGGATGAGGGGGCGCGGTGAGCACCGCCCTGCGACGCTCCTTCGACTCCCTCGAGGTACCGAACTACCGGCGCTACTTCGCCGGCCAGGTCATCAGCCTCTCCGGCAACTGGATGCAGAACGTCACCGCGCTCTGGCTGATCCTCACCCTGACCAACTCCGGCTTCGCCGTCGGCCTCACCACCGCCCTGCAGTTCCTGCCGATGCTCCTCTTCGGCGCCTACGGCGGTCTGCTCGCCGACCGCTTCCCGAAGCGCAAGCTCCTCCTCGTCACCCAGTCGCTGATGACGATCCCGGCCCTCGGGCTCTTCCTCGTCACCTTCTTCGGCGTCGAGCAGCCGTGGATGATCTACCTCGGCGTCTTCCTCTTCGGCGCCGTCAACTGCGTCGACAACCCGACCCGCCAGAG
>DASZUH010000318.1:0-8375 GCA_035547715.1 Solirubrobacterales bacterium | reverse complement strand
CCGAGAGCGCGGCGCCGCCGCGGGCGTCGCCGTCGAGCTTGGTCATCACCACGCCGTCGAACTCGGCCGCCTCGGCGAAGGATTCGGCGACCCCGACCGCGTCCTGGCCGGTCATCGCGTCGACCACCAGCAGCACGTCGTCGGGCTTCGTCTCCTCGCGGATCCGCGACAGCTCCTTCATCAGGTCCCCGTCGATGTGGAGGCGGCCCGCGGTGTCGATGATGAGGACGTCGCGGCGCTCCTCGCGAGCGCGCTCGAGCGCCCATGTCGCGATGTCGACCGGGTCGGCGTCGGTGCCTTTCTCGTAGACGTGGGCGCCGGCGCGCCGGCCCATCGTCACCAGCTGGTCGACCGCGGCAGGCCGGTAGACGTCGCAGGCGGCGAGCGCCACGTCCTTGCCCCCCTTGCCGAAATACGACGCCAGCTTCGCGCAGGCGGTCGTCTTGCCGGAGCCCTGCAGGCCGGCCATCAGGATCACGGTCGGGCCGGAGGCCGCCATCCGCAGGTCCTCGCCGCTGCCGCCCATCAGGTCGGCGAGCTCCTCGTTGACGATTTTCACCACCTGCTGGCCGGGATCGAGGCTCTCCATCACCTCGGCCCCGAGGCAGCGTTCTTTCAGCGTTTTCGTGAACGCTTTGACGACTTTGAAGTTGACGTCGGCCTCGAGCAGCGCGAGGCGGATGTCGCGCATCGCCGAATCGATGTCGGCTTCGCTCAGTTTGCCCCGCGAGCGGACGTCGGAGAGCGTCGACTGCAGGCGCTCGGAAAGCTGCTCGAACATCAGGTCAGGCTACTCCGATCGCCCCGCGCTATTCGGCGAGGAGGGCGGCGGCGTATTCGTCGGGGTCGAAGGGCCGCAGGTCCTCGAGTTTCTCCCCCACCCCGATCAGCTTCACCGGGATGCCGAGTTCGGCGGCGATCGCCAGCGCGATGCCGCCCTTGGCGGTGCCGTCGAGCTTGGTCAGGACGACGCCGTCGACCTCGACCGCTTCGGAGAAGACCTTGGCCTGGCGCAGCCCGTTCTGGCCGGTGGTCGCGTCGATCGAGATCAGCGTCTCGTGCGGCGCATCGGGGATCAGTTTGCCGATCACGCGGCGGACCTTGGCGAGCTCCTCCATCAGGTTGTCCTGGGTGTGGAGGCGGCCCGCGGTGTCGATGATCACGACGTCGGCCCTGCGCGCGACCGCGGCCGAGACCGCGTCGTAGGCGACCGCGCCGGGGTCCGCCCCGGCCTGTCCCCGCACCAGCTCCGCACCGGCCCGGTTCGCCCACTCGGCGAGCTGCTCGGCGGCGGCGGCGCGGTAGGTGTCCCCCGCGCCCATCACCACGCTGAGGCCGAATTCTTTCGAGAGGTGCCAGGCGATCTTGCCGATCGTCGTCGTCTTGCCGGTGCCGTTGACGCCGACCATCATCAGCACCGCCGGTTCGTGCGAGAGGTCGATCTTGGCGCGGGCGGTCGAGGCGACCTCGGCGAGGATCTCGATCAGGCGGTCGCGGATCGCCGGGCCCTCGGCGGGGATGGCGCCGGAGTCGACCTCGTGCTCGAGCCGTTCCACCACCGCGGCGGTGGTCGGCGCGCCGACGTCGGCGAGGATCAGCGCCTCCTCCAGGAGTTCCCAGGTTTCGTCGTCGATCTTCTCGAAGACCGAGGCGGTGATCTCCTCCTGCAGGGCCTGGCGGGATTTCGACAGGCTCTCGCGCAGGCGGCGGAAGACGCCGCGGCGACGCTCCGGCTCAGCCGCCTCTTCGGGCTGCCCGGTCTTCGCGGGCTCGCGCGAACCGAGGTCGATCATCTCCTGCCAGCTGGTCGCCATCGGCCGTGGAGGCTATCGGCGGGGCGACCCGGGCGGCGGCCTCGGCGAGCTCGGCGACGGCGACCTCGAGGTGGGCGGCGAGCCGCTCGACCTCGGGGACCGAGTCGGGGTCGGCGAGCAGGCCGAAGCTGACGCGGCCGTTGTAGGAGAGGATCGCGACGGCGAGGCCGTGGCGGTGGGCGAGGAAGCCGACCGGGTGGATCGCGAGGAGCTCGCGGCCGCGGAGGTAGAAGGGGATCTGCGGGCCGGGGAAGTTGGTGACCAGCAGGTTGAAGAGGCGGGTCGAGAAGTTGACCGCCGCGGTCGGGGCGAGGAGGACCGGCGGGGCGAAGTCGCGGAACCAGTCGTTCAGGCCCCAGATCGCTTCCGCGCCGAGCGGCTGCCTGGAGGCCTTGAGCCCGTCCATCGCGGCGGAGATCGCCTGCAGGCGCTCGACCGGGTCGACGATCCCGATCGGCAGCGGCCCCCGCATCGCCGTGAGCTTGTTCCCCAGCTCCCCGTGCTCGTCGACGGTGCGGATCGAGACGGGGACCAGGGCCTTCAACTCGCCGACCGGGAGTCGTTGGTCGCCCACAGGGCTACCAACGACTACCGGTTGGCCGCCGGATCGACCGTCGGCGAGGTAGGCGCGGAGGGCGGCGGTGGTGACGGCGAGCGAGACGTCGTTGACGGTGCCGCCGAGCGCGTCCTTGATCCGCTTCACCTCGGCGAGGTCGAAGGTCGCCCAGGCGATCTCCCGGTCGGGGCCGATCCGGGCCGGGTTGAGGTGGACGCGCGGGGCGGCCCGGGCGAGGTTCCAGGTGACCTCCCAGAGCCCGGCGACGCCGTCGCCGGCGCGGCGCGAGGCGTCGGCGGGATCACGGGCCGCACGGGCCAGCCAGCGGCCGGAGCGGCGCGCGGTGGCGAGGACGCCGGTCGCGGCGCGGCCGGCGAGGGCGGCGCCCGAGGGCGAGGGCTCGGGCCGCCAGGGCTCGGCGGGCGCAGGCGCCGGAGCCCCGGGCTCGGCGTCGAACAGCAGCATCCCGATGTCGAGGGCGGAGATGCCGTCGGCCATCGCGTGGTGGGTCTTCCAGACGACGGCGAAGCGCTCCGCGGCGAGGCCGTCGACCAGGGTCAGCTCCCAGAGCGGCTTGTCGCGATCGAGCGGCGGTCCGAGCAATTCGCTCGCCAGCGCCCGCAACTCGGCGTCGGCGCCGGGCGGCGGCAGCGTGATGCGGCCGACGTGGCGGCGCAGGTCGAAGGTCTCGTCGTCGACCCAGAACGGCGTGCCGAGGCCGAGCGGCGGCGTCAACAGGCGCTGGCGCAGCCGCGGCAGCTGGTGCAGTCGCGAGCGGATCTGGGCGAGGAACTCGTCCTCGGTCGGCGCCGCGCCGGCGAAGACCAGCACGGCCCCGATCGCCATGTGGGCGTTGCGCTTCTCGTTGGCGAGGAACGACGCGTCGAACGACGACAGCCGGTCCATATGGCGCTGGGCCATCTCTCCCTCCTGGGGGAGAGCTTATGCCACCGCGCTCAGGGTCTCGCCGCCACCGGGCTCGCCGTCGTCGGCTTCGTCCTCGCTGCGGTCGCGGGGGAGTTTGCGGCTGACGACTTTGGTCACGCCGTCGCCGCCCATGGTCACCCCGTAGAGGACGTCGGCGGCGTCCATCGTCCGTTTCTGGTGCGTGACGATGACGAACTGGGCCCGGTCGGAGAAGCGGCGGATCAGCTGCAGGAAGCGGTCGATGTTGGCGTCGTCGAGGGCGGCCTCGACCTCGTCCAGGATGTAGAAGGGGCACGGCCGGGCGAGGAAGACGGCGAAGACGAAGGCGAGCGCCACCAGCGACTTCTCGCCGCCCGACATCAGCGACAGTTTCCGCGTCGACTTACCGGCCGGGTTGACCTCGATCTCGACCCCGAACTCGTCGCGTTCCTCGCGCTCCTCCTCGTCGGAATCGGGCTCTGCCGCCTCGGTCCCCTCCTCGCCCTCGGCGGCCGGCGCCTCCTCTTCGCGCACCGCGCGCAGGTTCACCCGGCGCAGGCGCCCGCGGCCACCGGGGAAGAGGTGTTCGACCATCTCCTCGAAGTTCTTCGCGGTCGCCTCGAAGGTCTCCTCGAAGGCGCGCTCGATCTCCTCGTCGATCTCGCGGATCAGCGACTCCAGCTCGCGCATCGCCCGCTCGGTGTCCTCGCGCTGGGCCTGCAGCTGTTCGACGTGGTCGGAGGCCTCCTCGTATTCGCGCTCGGCGAGCGGGTTGACCGGGCCGATCTGGGCCCGGCGGCGATCGAGCCGCTCGAGCTTGCGGTCGATCTCGGCCCGCTCCTCCTCGGTCATCGCCTCCTCCGCCGGAGGCACCTCCTCGCCCAGCTTCTCGACGATCGCCCGCATCTCCCGTTCGGCCTCGGCGCGGCGGTCGCCGAGGTGCGCGGCCTCGACCTCGGCCTGGGTCAGCTCTTCGCTCACCGACCGCATCTGACTCTGCAGCTCAAGCTCCAGTTTGGTGCAGGCGCGCAGCTCCTCGGCGATCTCGTCCGGGTCGCCGTCGTTGCCGACGACCGTCGATTCGGTCCGCTCGACCCGGGCGCGGATCGCGTTGCCGACCGCCTCCACCGCGACCAGCGCCGCGCGCACGTCCTCGAGCAGCTCCTGCCCCCCGGCCAGCCGCAGCCGCATCTTCTCCCGGTGGCGCTCGCCGAGCAGGCCCTCGGCGCGGCGGGCGTGGCGGATCGCCCGTTCGCTGCCCGCCCGGACCTCGCCGAGCGCGTGCTCGCGCGCGGTCTCGGTGGCAGCGTCGGAGCGCGCCGTCGCCAGCCCGTCGATCGCCGCGCGGATCCCGGCGTCGACCTCGCCCAGCTCCGCTTCGAGCTTGCGCGCCCGCTGGGTCGGCGCTTCGCCACCGCCGACGTCCAGGGACAGCGGCCCGAGCTCGGCCCGCAGCGCCTCGAGGCGCGCCTCGACCGCGCTCTCGCTGCGCGGCAGCCCGGCGACCCGCACCGCGACCCGCTCCGACTCGGCCCGCAGTTTGGTCAGTACGCCCCAGGCCTGGGTCCGCGCCCGGTCGCGCTCGGCGAAGCGCTCCTCGGCGGCGGAACGGCGTTTGCTCACCTCGGCCAGCGACGCCTCCAGTTTCGTCCGCGTCTCCCGCGCCACGGCCGCCGCCTTCGCCGCCGCGGCGGCCCGGTCGGCGCCGAAGCGCAGCTCCTCGGAGACGATCCGCCCCTTCAGTTCGTTTTCCTCACGGTCGATCCGGGCACCGATCTCGGCCGCCTGCGCCTGTCGTTTCAGCGGCCGCAGCCGCGCCCGCGCCTCGCGCTCGACGTCGAGCGCGCGGTCGAGGTTGTCGCGCGTCCCGCGCAGCTTCAGTTCCGCCCGCCGGCGCCGTTTGCGGTGCTTGCCGAGGCCCGCCGCCTCCTCGATCAGGAGGCGCCGCTCGCGCGGTTTCGAATGGATGATCGTCTCCACCCGCCCCTGGCTGATCACCGAGTGCATCTCGCGGCCGAGGTTGGTGTCGGAGAGCACCTCGATCACGTCGGCGAGCCGCGCCCGGGCGCCGTTCAGCCGGTAGCCACCGTCACCGTTGCGGTCGAGTCGCCGCTCCACCGCGATCTCCGAGAACTCGGTCGCCGCCCGCCCGTCGGAGTTGTCGATCACGACCTCGACCTGGGCTTCGCGCCGCCGGCCGGTGTTCTTGCCGCCCGCCGAGATCACGTCCTGCATCGAGGCACCGCGGATCGCCCCCGGGCTCTGCTCGCCGAGCGCCCACAGCACCGCGTCGGTGATGTTGCTCTTGCCCGAGCCGTTCGGCCCGACGATCACGCTGACGCCGGGCGAGAACTCCAGGCTCACCCGCTCGGGGAAGGACTTGAAGCCCTTCATCGTGATCGATCTCAGATACATGGTTCGTCTACCGCCATCAGATCCTCCGTGAACCTCCAGGTTCGCCGACGCCTCGGACGGCGTTTGCAATGCCGGAAAAGCCGTATTTGCGGCTTGGTTATCCGCCCAGCGCCCGCAGCGCCTGCTCGGCAGCGACCTGCTCGGCGGCCTTCTTGCTACGCCCCTCGCCTGCCCCGACCTGCTCGGAATCGACGAACGCGGCCACCTCGAAGGTGCGCCGGTGCGGCGGCCCCGTGGCGGCCGTCACCTCATAGCTTACGCGCGCCCCGCGCCGGGCCAGCAGCTCCTGCAGGGCGCTCTTGAAGTCGATCCGCGTCTCCGAGGCGAGATCGATCCGCGGCTCGAACGCCGCCGCCACCGCCGCCGCCACGCGCTCGAAGCCGAAGGCCGTGTGGCAGGCGCCGATCAGCGCCTCGGTCGCCTCCGGCAGCGGCCGCTCGCCGTCGAGCAGGACCTCGGCCGGGATCGCCGCGGTGACGTCGTCGGGCTCGTTCGCGCGCAGCATCTCGGGCACGCCGAGCAACCGCCCGACGGCCGCGCAGGAGACCCCGCTGACCGCCTGGTTGTGGATCTTGGTCAGCCCGCCCGCGGCGACGTCGGGAAAGCGCCCGTAGAGCGCCCCGGCGACCGAGAGCCCGAGCACGCTGTCGCCGAGGAAGGCGAGGCGCTCGTAGGAGTCGACGCGGCGCTCGGTCCAGGAGGAGTGCGTCAGGGCCTGGCGGCGCAGGTCCTCCGGCAGTTCCTCGATCAGCGCGGCGAGGGCGGCGACGGCCTCGCGCTCGGGGTCCATGCTCAGGCGGGCGCCCGCTCGAGGACGAAGGCGACGGCGTCGCCGACGGTGAGGATCCGGGTCGCCTCCTCCTCGGAGACCTTGATCCCGTAGCGGTCTTCGAGCTCCATCACCAGCTCGTAGAGGTCGAGCGAATCGGCCTCGAGGTCCTCGCGGAAGCGGGTGCCCTCCTCGATCCGCCCGGGGTCGACTTCGAGCTCCTCGGCGAGGTGCCCGCGGACCAGCTCGATGACTTCGTCGCGCTCCATGACCGGATTATCACGCAGCCGCGTCGCCGGCCTCATCGCCGGCCAGCTCGCCGCGACCGACGTGGCCCTCGCGCAGCAGCGCGGCGGTGCGCCCGACCGCGTCGACCTTGACGCTGCGGGCGGCGAGGCGGACCGCGTTGGCGACCCCGTCGGCGCCCGAGGAGCCGTGCCCGACGATCGCCACCGCGCGCAGCCCGAGCAGGATCGCGCCGCCGGTCGTGTCCGGGTCGAACTCCTTGCGCAGGCCGCCCAGCGCCGGTTTCAGCAGGATGCCGCCCGCCGCCGCCATCACGTTCTTGTGGGCGACGTCGGAGATCGCCTTGGCCAGCGTCCGCGCCGAGCCCTCCATCACCTTCAGCGCGACGTTGCCGGTGAAGCCGTCGGTGACGACGATGTCGACCTTCGCTTCCGGCAGGTCGCCGCCCTCGACGTTGCCGGCGAAGTTGATCCCGGGCGCCTCGGCGAGGATCCGGTGGGCCTCGACGATCTCGCCCCGCCCCTTGCCCGCCTCCTCGCCGACGGTCAGGAGGCCGACCGTCGGCTCGCGCACGTCGAGCACGGCGGCGCTGAAGGCGGCGCCGAGGAAGGCGAACTGGACCAGGTGCTGGGGGCGGACCTCGACGTTGGCGCCGACGTCGAGGAAGAGCACCGGTTTGACCGGCGAGGGCAGGCGCACCGCGAGCGCGGGCCGCTGCACGCCTTTCAGCCGCCGCAGCCCGAAGGTCGCCGCCGCCATCGTCGCCCCGGTCGACCCGAGGCTGACCATCGCCGCCGCGTTGCCCTCGGCGACATCGCGGGCGGCGCGCACGACCGAGGCCTCTTTGCGGTCGCGCACCGACCGCACGGGATCGTCGTCGTTGCCGATCCACTCGGTGGTCGGGATCACCTCGATCCCCTCGACCCCCTCGAGGCCGAGCGCGCGCTCCGGCCCGAAGACCCGCACCCCGATGCCGTCGGCGGCCGCCCGGCGGGCGCCCTCGGCGAGAACGTCGAAACCCTGCTCCGCCCCGTAGCCGTCGAGGGCGATCGTCACCGGGCGGCTTTGCGCCACGGACGTCCTAGGAGTCGGCGGTGGTCACCGTCGAGTCGGTGACTTTGTGGGAGACGACCTCGCGACCCGCGTAGGTGCCGCAGGTCGGGCAGACCCGGTGAGGCATATGAGGGCTGTGGCAGCGCGGGCAGCGCGCCAGGGCAGCCTTGCCGGCCTTGTGCTGGGCGCGGCGCTTGTCGCGACGCGCACTGGAGGTTCTCTTCTTCGGGACGGCCATCGGTCGCGGAATGCTACATGGTCGGCGCGTCGGGTGGGTGGCGGCGGCGCGTGGGGGGCGCGGCGGGCTGGCTCAAGCCGGCGCCCGGGGGTGACGGCCCGCCCGGAGGGTGGCGGCCGTCCGCGGTGCGCCCGGCCTTCTCGGTGGCGGCCCTGGCAGGTTGTGGCCGCCACCGAGAAGGCCGGGTCCGTGGGGAGAGGTGCGAGGGTTCGTGACGTGCGGCGGGTGGACGTGCGCGTGTCGCCGGGAAGGAGCGCATGATCGGTGACGAAGGCGAGTGGTCCGTGACGAAGGCCCATGGGACGTCACGCCTCCTCCCGACCTCCCGGGACCCGGCCGTCAACCTGTCGTCTTTGGTCGCCCTGTGGGCTACCAAAG
>DASZUH010000317.1:0-3627 GCA_035547715.1 Solirubrobacterales bacterium | reverse complement strand
CCGGCGGGCCCGGCCCCGGCCCTGGCTGGTTGGGGCCGGGGCCGGGACGGCCGGGTCCATGAGGAGTGATGAGGGTTCGTGGCGTGCGCCGGGGACGTGCGGGTCGTACCGGGGAGAAGCGCATGATCGGCCACGAAGGCGAGGATTCCGTGACGAAGGCCCATGGGACGTCACGGTCCGTCCCGTCTTCCCCGGGCGTGGGGGTCCTCCGTTCGCTGCTCCTACCGCATAGGGGTAGAAACAGCGAACGGAGGGATCGGGACCCGGATCCAGGTGACCGGACCCATGAGGACCCGTGACGAACCGGGCAGAAGGGTGACGGAAGCGTGGAGTTCGTCCCGTCCGTCACGGTCCCTCCCCACTTCCACATCACGCCCCACGACGTTCGTGCACTTGTACCGCCCATAGGGGGCACAAGTGCACGGACGTCCCGCCGCCCGATGTGGACCCGTGACGTTCCTCGCAGAACCATCACGGAAGCCCGGGGTTCCTCCCGTCCCTGTGACCCCTTCCCCACGGACCCCTCACGTCCCGGGCGTCTCGTGGCGGTCACAACCGGCCGGGGCCGCCACGAGACGCCCGGGACGCATCTCGGACGGCCGCACCGGCCGCGGGTCGCCACGAGACGCCGGGCCGCATCTCGGACGGCCGCCGCGGCCGCGGGTCGCCACGGGACCCCGCGACGCACCTCGGACGGCCGCTCCGCCCCGCCCCCGCCCCTACGCCGCCACGGTCAGGAACCGCGAGAACCACTCGGCGGCCAGCTGCGCGACCAGGTCGAGGGCGCCGGGCTCTTCGAAGAGGTGGGTGGCGCCGGGGACGATCGCGACCTGGTGGCGGCAGGGCAGGAGCTTCGCCGCCTCCTCGTTCAGGCCGAGGACCTGCCAGTCGGCGCCGCCGACGATCAGGAGGGTCGGCGAGACGACCCGCTCGAGGCTCTCGCCGGCGAGGTCGGGGCGGCCGCCGCGGGAGACGACCGCGTGGATGTCGCTGCCGACGTGGGCGGCGGCCCGCAGGGCCGCCGCGGCACCGGTCGAGGCGCCGAAGTAGAAGATCGGCAGCGTCCTCAGTTCCTCGTCGTCCTGCGCCCAGCGGGTCACCGACAGCAGCCGCTGGGTGAGCAGGCCGATGTCGAAGACGTTGGCGCGTTCCGCCGCCTCCCCCTCGGTGAGGAGGTCGAAGAGCAGGGTCGCGAAGCCGTCGCGGTTCAGCCGCTCGGCGACCTGCCGGTTGCGCGGGCTGCGGCGGCTGGAGCCGGCGCCGTGGGCGAAGAGGACGAGGCCGCGCGCGTCGACCGGGATCTGCAGGTCACCTTCGAGCAGGACGCCCGGCTCCGGTTCGATCTCGACCGTCCGCGCGCCGGCGACCGGATCCGGCACCGCGTCGGCGGCGACCCGCATCGGCGGCACCTCGCGACCCAGCTCGAGCAGCCGGGTGACCTCCTCGTCGGGGACCGGCGAGAAGTCGACGTAGAACTGGCCGACGGCGAAGAAGCCGTGCGGTTCCTCGAGGCAGATCACCTGGTCGAAGTCACGGGCGAGTCGGTGCCCGACCCCGGGCGGGCCGACCGGCACGGCCAGCACGACCTCGGCGGCGCCGCGGGCGCGAAGTGCCTGGGCGGCGACCTTGACGGTGCCGCCGGTGGCGACGCCGTCGTCGACCAGCAGCACGGTCCGGCCCTCGACGTCCAACGGCTCGCGGTCACCGCGGTAGACCCGGCGGCGACGCTCGAGCTCGGCCGACTCGTCGGCCACGACCGCCTCCAGTTCGGCGGCGGAGACGCCGGTCAGCTCGACCTCCTCGTGGCGGAGGAAGCGGAAGCCGCCCTCGGCGATCGCGCCGATCCCGTACTCCGGCCGCGCCGGCGCGCCCAGCTTGCGCACCAGCAGGATGTCGAGCGGGGCCTGCAGCAGGCGGGCGATCTCGAAGGCGACCGGCACGCCGCCCCGCGGCAGCGCCACCACGATCGGATCCCGTTCGCGAAAGCGCTCGAGCGCCGCGGCGAGCCGGCGGCCGGCTTCGTCGCGATCGGCGAAGAGTGCGAGGCGGTCTGCCATGGCGCACATGCTCTGCCTCGCCGCGGACCCCGACATCGGCACGAACCCGTAGCGACCGTGCGGGATCGCACGGATGCGCGCCGGGGGCGGGCACGCCGATGAGAGAACTCTCATCGGCGTTTCAATCACCGCTTCATCTTTAATGACGAGGGTGCCGCCGATGGCCACGGTCACCGCCCCGCCGCCCCGGTCGCCCCGGCGGCGCCCGCGTCCGCGCCGACTGCCGCTCTGGCGGCGGGCCCGGCGCGTCCTCACCGTGGCCTGCCTCCTCTGCCTCGGCGTCGCCGCCCTCTCCTGGGTGCCGGCGGTGACCGGCAGCCGCAACCTCGGCCTCGGCGTCGCCAGCGTCGAGTGGCTGCGCAGCCACGGCGGCAACCCGATCGCCTCGCAGATCGAGAACTGGTACTACGAACTGAACGAACCGGAAAAGGGCGGGCCGCCGCTGAAGTCGCTCCCCCACGTCGGCGTCGCGGCCGCGGGCGACGAAGCCGGATCCCGGGGCGAAGATGAAGGCGAAGGCGAAGCCAGGCCGACCCACTACGAGCCCGCGAACGTCGACCCGCTGATCCACCCGAAGCTGCCCGGCGAGGGGATCTGGCAGAAGGCGGGCGCCAAGGTCGGGCCACACCCGCCGGTCCTCCTCACCACCTTCCGCAGCGATCCCGAATACCCGCAGTTCGTCGCCGGGGTCGCCTGGATCGACCACGCCCGCACCGAACTCGACTACGTGCCGGGCCTGGCCGAGCCGCCCGAACCGCTCGAAGACCGCGGCAACGGCGAAGTGCCGGCGGGGATGCGGAAGCGACTCGTCGCCACCTTCAACGGCGGCTTCCCGCTGGAAACCTCGAACGCCGGCCTGATCTACCGCGGCAAGGTCAAGGAAACGATGGTGAACGGGATCGCCACCGTGGTCCGCTATCGCGACGGGCGCCTCGACATCGTCAGGTGGGAGAGCGGCCCCGGGGCGCCGAAGGACGTCTGGTTCGCGAAGCAGAACCTGCCGCCGATCATCTACGAAGGCAAGCTCAACCCGAACCTCGGCGACGGCCCCGAATGGGGCGAAACCGTGAACAACGCGACGCGGGTGTGGCGCTCCGGGCTCGGCATCGACGCCCACGGCAACCTGATGTACGCGGCGGCGAACTACCAGACCGTGGAATCGCTGGCCAAGGTCCTGCAGCGGGCGGGCGCGGTGCGGGCGATCGAGCTCGACATCAACGAAGACTGGACCAGCTTCATCAGCTACCGCCATCCCGGCGCGCTCGACCCGAGCAACCTGCTGCCGGAAATGTACCGCTCGCCGGAACGCTACCTGACCCCCGACGAACGGGATTTCTTCGCCATCTACCTGAAGCCGGGGCAGCGCTGGTGAGGGTCCCGCGCAACGTCTCCCCCGCCGCCGCGCGCCGCCGGGCGCTGCTCGTCGACGTCGTCCTCGGCGTCCTCCTCGGCCTGGTGGCGATCGTCCTCGCGGCCGGGATCGGCGTGGTCGGCTTCCTCGGCCTGCTGGCCGCGATCGCGCTGGCGGCCTGGTATCTCCTCGACGGCGGCCTGCGCGCGATCCGCCGGC
>DASZUH010000316.1:0-8996 GCA_035547715.1 Solirubrobacterales bacterium | reverse complement strand
GGCCCTGGCAGGTTGTGGCCGCCACGAGACGCCCGGGACGTGGGGGTTCGGCGGGAAGCGGGCACAGGGACGGGAGGAGGTGCGGGCTTCCGTGACGGTTCTGTCGGGAACGTCACGGGTCCACATCGGGCGGAGAGACGTCCGTGCACTTGTCCCCGCCATGAGGGGGACCAGTGCACGACTGGTCACCTGTCCACCCCAGAGGGGGGACAGGTGACCAGTCGTCGTGGGCGTGATGTGGAGGTGGGGACGGATCGTGACGTTCCATGCGTCTTCGTCACCGGGACCTGCCCCGACCGCCTTCACGCAGGCGGTCGGGGTCCGACGACGGGCGGGCTTCCGGCAAGGCCACAGGGACGGGAGGAACTCCGGACCTCCGTCACGGTTCTGCGAGGAACGTCACGGGTTCACATCGGGCCAGGCCACGTTCGGGCACTTGTGCCCCCCATGGGCGGCACAAGTGCACGGACGTCGTGGGGCGTGATGTGGAGGTGGGACGGGACCGTGACGTCCCATGGCCTTCGTCACGGGCCACTCGCCTAGGTCACGGAAGTCGCGCCTTCGTGGCCGATCACGCGCTCCTTCCCGGCGACACGCGCACGTCCGCCCGGCAAACGTCACGAACCCTCATCACTCCCCACGGACCCGGCCGTCCCGGCCACGGCCACAACCTGCCAGGGTCGTGGACGGGACGGCCGGGCGCAACTCGGACGGCCGCCTCCCCAAAACCCGGTCGGCCAGACGTCCAGGCCCGAACCTCCTCCTCCTACGATTCAGCTTCGCCAAGCCCAGAGCGAGGGGACCGATGTTGCCGATGGCCGAAGGGGCGGTGGAGAATCCGCCTAAAGATCGCTCCGCGACCGCCGATCAACCGGCTGAAAAACCATGGGGTGACAAGGAAGTCGCCCCGGGACCATCAACCAACGATCCAAGGAGAGCGATCGGAATGTCCCTTCGTATTCAGACCAACATCGAAGCTTTCAACGCGCACCGCAACCTGGTGTCGACGACTGAAGGCATCGGCAAAGCGATGGAACGCCTGTCCTCGGGCTACCGCATCAACCGCGCCGCGGACGACGCCGCCGGCCTGGCGATCAGCGAACGGCTGAAGGCCCAGGTCAAGGGCATCGGCCAGGCTCAGCGCAACGTCCAGGACGCCGTCTCCGTCGTGCAGACCGCAGAAGGTGCCCTCAACGAGGTCCACTCGATGCTGCAGCGCACCCGGGAACTCGCCGTCCAGTACAAGAACGGCAGCCTCTCGGAATCCGACAAAACGTCGATCCAGTCGGAGATCAACCAGCTCGCCAGCGAGGTGGCCCAGATCGGTGAAGAGACCGAATTCAACGGCATCAAACTCCTGAACGAAGCCACCACGATCACGTTCCAGGTCGGTGCCAACGACGGCGAGACGATCAGCGTCTCGACGATCAGCCTCGGCGAAGCCGTCGAAGCGGCCGCGTTCGAACTCGAAGAAGGCGGCGAAGAAGACATCAAACAGATCGACGAAGCGATCGAAGCGGTCTCCAGCCAGCGCGCCGAATTCGGTGCGGTGCAGAACCGCCTCGAACACACCCTCAACAACCTGTCCGTCTACCAGGAAAACCTGAGCGCTTCGGAAAGCCGCATCCGCGACGTGGACATGGCCTCCGAAATGGTCGAATTCACCAAGCTGCAGATCCTGCAGCAGGCCGGCACGGCGATGCTGGCCCAGGCCCAGCAATCCGGGTCCTCGGTGCTTTCGCTGCTCCAGGGCTGAGCAGGTCCGGTTCGGGAAAGGCGGTCGGTCGGGGTGACCGGCCGCCTTTTTCCACTTCTGATTAGGCCTCGATAAGAGCCTGGTCCGCGAATTGCACGACTATTGGGTAAGGGCCCTGATCCGCTTAAAGACTCACTGACCCGTGGCCGAATACAGGGGCGATGAGCCTGGAAACCACGCTGGCCAGAATCGCCGCGATCGAATCCGCCCTCTACCCTGCCCCGCCGACCACGGGTGGCGTCTCCGCCTCCGCGGCCACCACCGGCACCGCCCCCGCCGAACGCGCCGGCGGCTCGTCCTCCGCCTACTCCTCCCTTTCCTCGCCCGCCTCGCCGACCTTCTCGCAGCTGCTCGGGCAGGCGACGCTCGGCGGCACCTCGCCCCTCCTCGGCCTCGGCCAGACCTCGACCGCCGCCTCACCGGGGCTCGCCGCGGTCGAAGCGGCCCGCACCCAGATCGGCCAGGCCGAGATGCCCCCGGGCTCCAACGACTCACCCCGCATCGCCGAATACCGCGGTGCCGTCCAGGGCGCCGTCGTCGGCCCCTGGTGCGCCGACTTCGCCTCCTGGTGCGCGGCCCAGGCCGGTGCGCCGCTGGGCGAAAACGGCGAAGGGTTCCAGTCCGTGTCCGCCCTCTGGAGCTGGGCCGAAGCGAGCGGCCGCGCCGTCCCCGCGGCGAGCGGCACGCCCGAAGCGGGCGACCTGATCGTCTGGGGCGGCGAGCACGTCGGCCTGATCGAATCGGTCGACCCCGACGGCACGATCCACACGATCGAGGGCAACTCCTCAGACGAAGTCGCCCAGCGGACCTACCCGCCGGGCGACAGCGGTGCGACCGGCTACGTGCGACTCGGATGAGCTTCCTCTCCCCCAGCGCCGGCCCGCCGTCGCCGCCGACGGCCTTCGTCCTCGGCGGGCCCGCCGAGGACTCGGCGCTGTCGATCCGTCTCCCGGTCGCCGCGGTCTACGCCGAACGGGCGATCGCCCGGGCGGGCCTCGCGGCGCTGCTGCGGGCCGAGATGATCGAGGTCGTCCTACCCGAAGAGGAAGGCCCCGACCACCTCCCCTCGCGGCCCGACGTCATCGTCCTCGCGGGATTCGCCCCCGAGCGCGAGCTCACCGGGGCGCTCGCCCGCCGCCACGGCGCCCGCGTCCTCCTGATGGGCGACAACCCGCTCGGCGAGGACGCGGTCGGCGAGCTCGGCGTCCACGCCGGCGTCTGCCGCGAGTGCCCGCCGGAGCGCCTGATCGACGCGATCCACGCCGTCGCCGCCGGTGAGACCTACTTCGAGTGCCACACCCACCCGGCGGCGCCGACCCCGCAGGAGTCGTTGCTCTCGCCGCGCGAGCGCCGCGTCGCCGCCGAACTGGCCCGCGGCTCGGGCATCGAAGAGATCGCCTCGCTGCTCTGCATCAGCCCCCACACGGCCCGTACCCACGTCCGCAACATCCGCCGCAAACTGAACGCCCGCACCTCGGCCGAGGCGGTGGCGCGAGCGATCACGCTGGGTCTGGTGGCACTGCCGGCGCGCTGAAGTCGGCGCGCGCCGCCGCTTCGTTCTCCGCCTTGACCCGCTCCCAGAGCTCTTCGCGGTAGATCCGCAGCTCCTTCGGCGCGGTGATCCCGAGGCGGACGCTACCGCCGCTCACCTCGACCACCTCGATCACGATCCCGTCGCCGATGAGGATGCGCTCGCCCGCCCGGCGACTGATCGTCAGCATCAGCCCGCGGCGACCTCTTGGCGGCCGCCGGACAGGAGCGGCTCGCGCAGCGGCGCCCAGCCGGCCTCGTTGAGGACCTGGTGGCCGACGCCGGCCGCGACGAGGATCGGAGCGAGGAGGTTGGCGCTCACCTGCCCAGGATCCTCGTCGGCGCGGACGACGACGAGGACGTCGGCCTGGGCCGGGTCGGTGATCCCGATCCGCTGCGCCTCCTCGTCGGAGAGGACGACTTCGTAGTCGGGGAAGAACTGGAAGGGGTCGGTCACCGGCAGCGCCAGGTCCTCCTGCGTCATCTCCTGCAGCCACTTGAAGGCGCCGTTCTCCTCCCGCGTCAGGAGGGCGAAGCGAGAGCCGCCGACGCCGATCATCCCCTCGGGGAAATCGAGCACGGCCTCGTCGGGAACCTCGAGCTCCCCGAAGCGGCTGCTGTTCACGGTCACCGGCAAAGTCCTTCCTCGTCGCCTAGCTTAGGAAATCGAGCAGCGACGGCTGCACGATGTGCGCCGCGGCGCGCAACGCCGTTTCGTAGGCGGTCTGCTGGGTGGTGTATTCGACGATCGCTTCCGGCATGTCGGTGTCGCGCACCTGGGAGAGCTGGGTCAGGCTCGCTTCCTCGAGCTGTTCGAGCCGCGTCCCCGCCGTCGCCAGCCGGTTGGTGGTGGCGCCGACGACCGCCCGCACCCGGGTCAGTTCGTCGAGGTTTTCGTCGAGCCGCGAGAGGTCGGTGCCGCGCAGGTTTTCGGCGTTTTCTTCGGTCCCGCCGCGCAGGTCGCCGGCGATGTCGCGGAGCACGTCGAGCAGCTTGTCGTCTTCCGCCGCGGCGCCTTCGCCGAGCAGTTCCTTGATGTTGACGTTGATCGGCAGTTCGACCCCCGAGCCGATGACCCGTCTGATCGTCCCTTCGTCGCCGGCGTAGGTGTCGTTGGCGCCGAGTTCGTAGGGGCGCGTTTCGGTTTCGGTGCCGGCGAAGATGAAGCGACCGTCGTAGGTCACGTTCGCTTCCTGCTTGACCGCTTCGGTCAGCGCTTCGATCTCGGCCGCGATCCCTTCGCGGGCGACCTGGCCGTTGGAGTCGTTGCCGCCCTGGACCAGCAGTTCGCGGGCCCGCTGCAGCGTTTCGGTGATCCGGCTGAGCGCCGTTTCCGTCGCCGTCACCCAACCGGTGCCGTCGTCGACGTTCGACTTGTACTGCTTGAAGCCTTCGAGCTCGCCGCTCAGCTGCAGCGTGCGGCCGGTCCCGAACGGGTCGTCGGACGGTTTCGAGATCCGTTTCGTCGAGGAGATTTCGCGCTGGATCGTCCCCAGTCGCGAGCGCGCGTCGCCAAGGTCTTTCAAGATGGTCCGCGCGGTCATCCCCTCGGTCACCCGCATCGTCATCAGAGGCCCACCCTTCCGGTCCGGTTGATCAGGACGTCGAGCGCTTCGTCGAGCGCGGTCATCGCGCGGGCCGAGGCTTCGTACCCACGCTGGAAGCTGGTCAGGTTGGTCATTTCTTCGTCGAGCGAGACGCCGGAGACCGATTCGCGCCGTTCCTCGACCGTGTTCAGCAGCGCCTGGGCGTTGGTTTCGCCGTTGCGCGCTTCGACCATTTCGGTGCCGACCCGGGTGACGAAGGCGGCGTAGGCACGGTCGACGGCGCCGCCGCGCAGCGCCCCGATCTTGATCGCGATGTCGTTGCCGCCGACGGTCCCGTCTTTGGCGGTCTGCACTTCGGCGGCGCCGACGGCGACTTCGAGGCTCGCCGCCCCTTCGCCCGCGGCGTAGGCGAAGAAGGCCGGGCCGCCGCCTTCGGTGTGGATCGCGTTGACCGCGTCGGCGAGGCCTTCGGCGAAGGCGTTCAGTTCGGCGCGGAAGGATTCGATCGTGCCGCCCGCGCGGGTGAGTTCGAGCAGCGCGCCGAGCTTCCCTTTCGGTTCGACCAGTTCCTGTGGCCAGTTCACTTCGGTGCCTTCGACCAGCGGCGCGGCGGCGTCGCCGAAGCCCACCTCGACCGTGCCGTCGGCGTTTTCGGTGACCGAGACCTGGCCCAGTTCGGAGAGTTCGTCGAGCAGGAGGTCGCGCCGGTCGAGCAGGTCGTTGGGCTCCGCGCCGGAGGTCGTCGCGCCGCGGATCGCCCCGTTCAGGAGCGCGATTTCATTCGCCATCGCTTCGACTTCGCCGCCTTTGCCGGCGATCGATTCGAACTGCGCCTCGGCGACTTCGGCGGCGTCGGTCAGCTGCCCGTTCAGTTCGGCGAGGCTGGTCGCGATCGCCTTGCCCGCTTCGACCACCGCCTGCCGCGAGGCCGTGTCTTCGGGGTTGTTGGCGAGCCCTTCCCAGTCCGACCAGAAGGTCTGCAGCTCCTGCGAGATCCCGGTTTCGCCCGGCTCGGCGAGCGCCCCTTCGATCGTTTCCAGCCCCTGCACGCGGGCGGCGAGACCGCCGAGGCGCATCGCCTGGGCGCGGTATTGGAGGTCGAGGAAGCGGTCGCGGGCGCGGGCGAAGCCGTCGACGTCGACGCCGGTGCCGAGCTGCGCGTTCTGCGACCCGCCCTCGGTCGAGCCGGTGACCATCTCCAGCGCGCGGCTGGCGCTGAGCAGCACTTCCTGGCGCGAGTAGCCCTTGGTGCTGGCGTTGGCGATGTTGTGGGAGGTGGTGTCGAGCGCCTCCTGCTGGGCGATCAGCCCGCGCAGCGCCGTCTGCAGACCGGTGAAGGTCGAGACCGGCATCGGCTAGGCCTCCACGTCCATCAACCGCCGGCCGCCGGGCTGCGATTCTTCGCCCGAGATCCGCAGGAGGTGGTCGAGGAAGGTCAGTTCCTGGCGCATCAGGGCGCGGTTGATGCCGTGCTCGCGGGCGATCTCGGCGAGCAGCCCGCGCAGTTCGGCGGAGCGGGCGAGGAGCCGTTCCTGGTCGTGTGGGGCGGCGAGCCCGGCGAGCGCCGGCAGGCCGACGTCGACCGGCTCGACCCCGAGCCGGATCGCGGCGCGGCGGATCAGCTCGGTCCGTTCGCGCTCGAGCGACTCGCGCGCGGCCATCTCGACCTGGATGTCGCCGAGCCGGGCGAGGACCGCCTCGACGTCGCGCTCGCGGATCGCCGCGCCTTGGCGCAGGACGAGGTCGAGCAGCCGCTGGGCCGAGGCGATCTGCAGTTCGAGGTGGCGGGCGACCGCGGCGGGCAGGACGTTGTCCTGGACGAGGACCTCGGCGCTCACTTCATGCCTCCCTCGAACGACGTGTACATCTGCCTGGCGAGGCCGAGGCCGCCGGCACCGACCACCGATTCGGCGACCGTTTCGGGCAGCGTCGCCGGCGTCGGGTCGGCGGCGAGCGCCGAGCCTTCGCCTTCGCCTTCGTTTTCTCCGGTGAGGCCGGTGCCGGCCGGCGATTCGGGCAGCGCCTCGCTCAGCATCTGCTTCAGCAGCATCGATTCGAACTGCAGCGCGGCGCGGTAGCCCTTCACCGCGCCGGAGCCTTCGGAGCGGACGTCGGCGGGGATCTGGGCCTGCATGACCGCGGCGGAGATCGAGGGGGTTTCGCCGACGCTCATCCTAGGTTCTCCCGCTCCGCGCTCATCGGATCAACCCGTTGGCGACGGCGAGGACTTCGTCCTGCGTGGTGATCGCCTTGCCCGCCATCTCGTAGCCCTGCTGGGCTTCGCTCATCTGCGTCATCACGGTGGCGAGGTCGACGTTGGAGGCCTCGAGCGTGCCCTGCTGCAGGCGGGCGCCCCGCGCCGCCCGGACCGGGCCGCCGGCGGCGGTCGGCAGCCAGGTGCCTTCGCCGTCGGGCTGGAGGCCGTTCGGGTTGGTCACTTCGACCAGCGCGATCTGGCCCAGTTTGCGTTTGCCGGCGCTGACGGTGCCGTCGGGGGCGATCGACAGTTTTTCCTGGTCGACGCCGGCCGGGATCTGCACCGGCGGGTCGAGCGCGTCGCCGTCGGCGGTCCGCAGCCGGCCGTCGGGGCCGACCTGCAGGTTGCCGTCGCGGGTCAGCGCGACGGCGCCGCCGGGGGTGGTGACGCGGATGAAGCCCGGCGTCGTCAGGGCGACGTCGAGCGAGCGCCCGGTCTGTTCGAGCGACCCCTGTTCGAAGTTCTCGCCGATGATCTGGGCGGCGGCACCCGCGCCGGTCACCGCGCCCGCGCCGGCGCCGCGGCCGGGCGCCTGGTACAGCAGGGAGCGGAAGCCGACCCGCTGGCTCTTGTAGCCGGTGGTACTGACGTTGGCGATGTCGTTGGAGAGCGCTTCCATCATGCTCTGCTGCGCTTCCATCCCCGCCGCGGCCGTGGTCAGTGCGCCCACCATCAGGTGATCGACCCCACCGTGCCGGCGGCCTCGCCGAGCGTTTCGCCGATCGTCTGGATCGATTTCTGGTCGGCTTCCAACGAGCGGAACGAGGAGATCATCTGGGTCATCATCCGCGCCGCGTCGACGCCCGATTCCTCGAGGAAGCCGGACCGCACCCGGCCCTGGCCCGCGCCCGCGGCATTGCCGGTGTAGAGGTTTTCGCCCGCCTGTTTGACCCCGGTGACGTTGAAGACGCCGAGGTCGGAGGCTTTCACGGTCCCGTCGGCCCGCAGCCGCACCGGCCCTCCGCCCGCGCCCAGTACCTGGTTGCCCTGGGCGTCGGTGAGGACCCCTTCGGCATTGGCGGTGAACTGCCCGTTGCGCGTGTAGCGCACGCCCTGGGCCGTGTTGACGCCGAAGAAGCCTTCCCCTTCGATGCCGAAGTCGAGCGGTTCGCCCGTTTCATGCAGCGGGTTCGGCGTCAGGTCGAGCGGCGTTTCGGCGATCTCCGCGCCGAGGCTCAGCGACCCGATCTGCGCGCCGGTCACGGTGTTGTGCAGCAGCAGTTCGCCGAACCCTTCCTGCACGTTGCCTTCCGACTTGAACCCCGGCGTGTTGACGTTCGCGAGCTGGTTCGAGATCTGTTCCTGTCGAACCATCTCGGCGAGCATCCCCGAGGCGGCGATGTAGAGGCCACTGTCCATCCAGCCGGTTGATCGACCGCGGCCGGAAGGACTTGAGGCGAGTCCCGAATCTCCCAGCCCAGCCGGCGGGCGCCAGCTGCGCGGACCGGCGCCGCAGGCTGGCGCCCGGGGCGGGCGGCCGGGCCCGGGGGTGGCGGCCGTCCGAGATGCGCCCGGCCTTCTCGGTGGCGGCCCTGGCTGGTTGGGGCCGCCACCGAGAAGGCCGGGTCCGTGGGGGAGGTGCGAGGGTTCGTGACGTGGGACGGGGGACGTGCGCGTGTCGTGGGGAAGGAGCGCATGATCGGCGACGAAGGCGCAGGTCCCGTCACGAAGATGCCCGGAACGTCACGCCTCCTCCCGACTTACCGGGACCCGGCCGTCAACCTGTCGCCTTTAGTCGCCCTGTGGGCTACTAAAGGCGACAGGTTCGTCCCGGGCCCCGGCGAACGTGACCGGACCCAGGAGGATCCGTGACGAACCGGGCGGAAGGGTGACGGGAGCGTGGAGTTCCTCCCCTCCCCGTGACCTTCCCCCGAAGCCACTCCCTACCGGACTTTGACCCCACCAT
>DASZUH010000315.1:0-3964 GCA_035547715.1 Solirubrobacterales bacterium | reverse complement strand
CGTGAAATTTACTTCTACAGAGAGCCTGTCAATGACTTCATGGCCGCCGAGTACACAAGTACGGCGGCCGTCATGACGAGGTAAATCAAGACCATCCGGCGCGCTGGCGCACCGAATGGGTCGGGCTGAACATTCCGCAGGCCGATTGGATGGACCCGCGGAGATGCACGCTGCTCAGTTTTCAAAGACCGTTGCGCCTCCGAGGCGGGACTCGCCTCTCTCAGACGCCGGGGCCCCGCGTGGGAGCCCCAGAGGGCGACGGAATATAGCGCGCCCTCAGGAGGTCGTCAAGTCCGAAACGTGAAGTTTTGCGAAACGTCGCTTACCGACTTGCAAAACCCGATCGGCAAGCGCCTCCGCGGGAACGTCGAGCGGCTCCGTCGCGAGCTGCTCGCCGTCGAGTTTTACACCACCCTGGGAAATCAGGCGGCGCGCCTCGCTCGAGCTGAGCCCGAAAGCCCCTGCAAGCAGGCGCGGAAGGTGGATGTCCGGGCCGCCGTCGACGAGGTAATCGGCCAGGTCGACGACCGGGATGTCGTCGGGGACCGAGCGTTCGACGAAGACCCGGTCGAACGCGGCCTCGGCCTCCGCCCCGCTCCCGGCGCCGTGGAAGCGGTCGACGATCCGCCGCCCCAACTGGCGCTTCGCCTCGTTCGGCGGCCCCGCCGGCCGGCCCTCGTCGCCGAGCAGCAGGCGGAAGTACTCGTCCATGGCCTCGTCGGGGATCGACATCAGCTTGCCGAACATCTCTGCCGGCGGGTCGGTCACCCCGACGTAATTGCCAAGGCTCTTGCTCATCTTCTGCACGCCGTCGGTGCCGACCAGGATCGGCATCGTCATCACCGACTGTGGCGGCTTGCCGTAGGCGCTCTGCACGTCGCGCCCGAAGAGCAGGTTGAACTTCTGGTCGGTGCCGCCGAGCTCGACGTCGGCGTCGATCGCCACCGAGTCGTAACCCTGCAGCAGCGGGTAGAGCAGCTCGTGCCCGGCGATCGGCGCGTTCGCCGCCAGCCGCCTCTGGAAGTCGTCGCGCTCGAGCAGCCGCGCCACCGTCGTCGACGCCATCAGCCGCAACAGGTCGGCCAGGTTCATGTCCAGCCACTCGCCGTTGCGGCGCACCTCGGTCCGCGCCGGATCGAGGATCTTGTAGGCCTGCTCCTGGTAGGTCGTGGCGTTCGCGTCGATCTCCGCCGCGCTCGGCACCGGCCGCGAGGCCGCCCGCCCGGTCGGATCGCCGACCCGGGCGGTGAAGTCGCCGATGATCAGGACCACCTGGTGCCCGGCGTCCTGGAATTCGCGCAGCTTCGTCAAGACGACCGTATGGCCGAGGTGGATGTCGGCCGTGGTCGGGTCGATCCCGAGCTTGACCCGCAGCGGCCGGCCCAGCTTCAACTGCTCGGCAAGCCGCCCCTCGGGCAGCACGTCGACCGCGTTTCGCGTCAGATCCGAAGTCACGACCGCTCGCGCCTTCCTCGTGGCGCAGAGTCGTCAGATATGGATGCTTGCCCGGTCGGCACGAGAACCGCCAATGCTAGACTCCGCGCCTCGCTCGACGGGTCCCCGCACCCGCTCGGGCGCTTTTTTCTGACCTAGGCAGGACCCGCCCCATTGGCCGTCTCCCTACTCAAGCGTCGACGCACAGGCGGCGGCGAGACACCGCCGGCACCACCGCCGACTCCGCTCGCCCCGGCCGCGCCCGGCCCACCGAAACGCAATCGGCCGCGCCTCAAGAAGCTGCGGTTCCTCTTCGTGCTGCTCGGGCTGGGCATCCTCGCCGTGATCTCGATGATCTTCGGGATGATGGCCGCGATCTCCCAGGACCTGCCGGCGATCTACAACTTCGCCCAGTACAAGGCGCAGAAGAACAGCGAGGTCGTCGACTCCAGCGGCCGGATGATCGGCACCCTCTCCTCCGACCAGAACAAAATCCTCCTCGGCGCGGGCCAGATCAGCCCCAACGTCAAGAACGCCGTGGTCTCGATCGAGGACGCCCGCTTCTACGAAAACAACGGCGTCGACCTGCGCGGCATCGCCCGCGCGCTGATCAGCGACTTCGGCACCGGCAGCGCCCAGCAGGGCGCCTCGACGATCACCGAGCAGTTCGTCAAGAACGCGCTCGAAGCGCAGGGGAGCCGCACGATCCTGGAGAAGTTCCGCGAGGCCGCGCTCGCCTACAAACTCGACAAGCACTGGTCGAAGTCGAAGATCCTCACCGAGTACCTCAACACGATCTACTTCGGCGAGGGCGCCTACGGGATCGAGGCCGCCGCCCAGACCTACTTCGGCGCCGCCCACCCCGGGTGCGGGACCGAATCGGAACCCTGTGCCGCCGTGCTCGAGCCGTGGGAGGCGGCGATGATCGCCGGGATCATCGCCTCGCCCTCGGCCTTCGACCCCAAGGTCGACCCGGAAGCGGCGCTGGCGCGGCGCAACCTGGTGCTGGAAAAGATGTACGAACAGGGCTACATAACGCACGCCCAGTACGTCGAAGGGATCCACAAGGCCCTCCCCGCCCCCGCCGACATCAAGCCGCCGACGCTGGAATCGCGGGCGCCGTACTACACCGCCTTCCTGCGCCAGCAGCTGGTCGAACGCTACGGCCCCGAGAAGGCCTACTTCGGCGGCCTCGAAGTCCACGCGACGCTCGACCTGCAGCTCCAGGAAGCAGCCGAAGAAGCGGTCAACTCCTACCTCGGCTACTCGCCCGCGACCGCCTCGGTGGTCGTCATCGACGACCACACCGGCGGCGTCAAGGCGATGGTCGGCGGACCGAACTTCGAAAAGGCGCCCTTCAACCTGGCGACCCAGGGGCGGCGGCAGCCGGGCTCCTCGATCAAGCCCTTCACGCTGCTGACGGCGCTCGAAGAGGGGATCTCACCGGACACCGAATTCCCCTCCGAACAGCGCACCTTCCACTTCGGCGCCCACGGCGGCGAAACCTTCACCGTCCACAACGACGAAGAAGGCTATCTCGGCTCCTGTTCGATCGCCTGCGGCCTCACCTACTCCGACAACTCGATCTACGCCGGGCTGGCGCTGGAAGGCCTGGAAGGCAAGACGATCGAGGATCGCACCCGCTCGATCGCCAAGACGATCCACAAGGCGGGCTACAACGGCTCGATCTCGACCAACCCGGCGATGGCGCTGGGCGGCCTCGAGGAAGGCGTCTCGCCCTACGGCTGGACCTACGCCTACTCGACGATCGGCAACGACGGCGACCGGGTCTCCGGGACCTTCGCACCGATCCCCGGCAAGACGCCGATCACCTACAGCGCCGTGACCAAGAACGGCAAGCCGATCAACGGCGGCGAAAACAAGCCGATCCACCACCAGGTCTTCAACGAAGAAACGGTGCGCGAGGAGAAGTCGATCATGGAAACGGTCCTTACCGAGGGCACCGGGACCGCGGCGAACACCGGCGGACCGGAAGAGTGGGGCAAGACCGGGACGACCGAGGAAGAGGGTGACGCCTGGTTCTGCGGCGGCGTCGCCTCGGAAGTGACCGCCTGCGTCTGGGTCGGCTACCCCGACACGACGACGCCGATGCTCACCCTCTACAACGGCGGCCCGGTGATGGGCGGCACCTACCCGGCGCTGATCTGGAACCGCGTGATCACGGCCTGGGAAGAAATCAAGAAAGAGCACCTGGCCGAAAAGAAAGCCAGGGAACTGGCGAAGAAAGATAAGGAAGCCGAAGGCAAGTCCGGCTCCGAAGCCGAAGAAGAAATCGAAGCGGGCGAATACGAATCGGAATACGTCGCGCCGGAAGAAACCTACGAAGGCGAAGAAACCTACGAAGGCGAAGGTGAAGTCGAAGGCGGGACGGGCGCGGGCGAAACCGAAGAACCGGTGGAAGAAGTCGAAGAAACGCCGGAAGAACTGGCGCCGGAAGAAGAAGTCGTGCCGGAAGCGCCGGTCGAAGGCGGCGCCGGTGCGGGCGGCGGCGTGACCGCGGGGTAGGCGG
>DASZUH010000314.1:0-8836 GCA_035547715.1 Solirubrobacterales bacterium | reverse complement strand
GCCCTTCGCCGCGCTCGACGCGATCAGCCGCGCCGAGATGCAGGGGTGGCTGGCGGGGGCGCTGCGGGCGGAGGCGCGAACCGTCCTCCTGGTCAGCCACGACATCGAGGAGGCGCTCTACCTGGCCGACCGGGTCGTGGTGCTGTCGGCGCGGCCGGGGCGGATCGTCGCCGAGCTGACGTCCCCCCGTCCGCGCGCGGAGGACCGCGACCACGCGGTGACCGATCCGCAGTTCGTCGGGGTGCGCGAGCGGGCGTTGGTCGCCCTCCGGGAGGGCGCCGGGTGAGGGCCGCGCTGCGCATCGCGCTCCCGCTCGCGCTGCTCGCCGCCCTGGTCGGCGCCTGGCAGCTGGCCGCCGCCGAAGGCTGGATCGCCGAAGCGCTGAACCTCGAATCGTTCCTCGTCCCCTCCCCCGCCGAAGTCGCCGACGCGCTCTGGAACAGCCGGGCGCTGCTGCTCGAAAACGCCTGGGTGACGCTGCGCGAGATCCTCATCGGCTTCGCCGCGGGCGCCCTCGTCGGCATCGCCCTGGCGACCGCGATGCGCTTCTCCACCGTCCTGCGCGACGCCGTCTTCCCACTCACCGTCGCCGTCCAGGCGGTGCCGCTGGTGGTGATCGCGCCGATCCTGGTGATCTGGTTCGGCTACGGGATCTGGCCGAAGGTGATCATCGTCGCCCTCGCCTGCTTCTTCCCGATCGTCGTCAACACGCTCGACGGATTGCGCGGCGTCGACCCCGAGGCGGTGAAGATGATGCGCACGCTCGACGCCTCGCGCTGGGCGATCTTCCGCCGGGTGGAAGCGCCGACCGCGCTGCCCTCGTTCTTCAGCGGCGCCAAAGTCGCGATCGCGATCGCCCCGATCGTCGCCCTCTTCGCCGAGCTGGCGGGCGCCAACTCCGGCCTGATGCGGCTGATCGTCGAAGACAACAACAACTTCGACGAGGCGCGGGTCTTCGCCGCGGCGACGATCCTGGCCGTGATCGGCGTCCTCCTGGTCGGCCTCACCGCCCTCGCGCAGCGCCTCGTCGTCACTTGGCGGTAGAAAGTGAGGGGATGAAGCCCCTCACCGCCCGGGCGACCGCGGTCGCCCTCGCCCTCCTGATCCTCGCCTTCGGCCTCGCCGCCTGCGGCTCGAAGTCCGAGAACACGAAGGGCGAACCCGAACAGCTCTCGCTCGATCTCGACTTCTACCCCAACCCGGATCACGCCGGGATCTACATGGCCGCGAAGGAAGGCTTCTTCGCCGAAGCGGGCCTGGAAGTGAAGATCGACGCGCCGACCGACCCCTCGGCGCCGCTCAAGGACGTCGCCGCCGGGCGCGCCGACCTGGCGATCACCTACGAGCCGGAGCTGATGCTGGCGCACGAAAAGGGGCTCGAAGACGTCGCCGTCGCGGCGCTCGTCAACCGGCCGCTGACCTCGCTGATCTGGCTGAAGAAATCGGGCATCAAAGGCCCCGCCGACCTGCGGGGCAAGACCGTCTCCTACGCCGGGATCCCCTACCAGGAAGCGTTCCTGGAAACGATCCTGCGGCGGGCGAAGGTGCCTGCCTCGACGGTCAAATCGGTGAACGTCGGCTTCGGTCTGATCCCCTCGCTGGTCAACGGCTCGGCCCAGGCGATGCTCGGCGGCTACTCCAACGTCGAGGGCGTCGACCTGCGCGAGCGGGGCAAAGAACCGGTGATCACCCCGGTCGACGAACTCGGCGTGCCGACCTACGACGAGCTGATCCTCGTCGCCCGCCGCTCGACCCTGGAAGAAGAGGGGCCGAAGATCCGCCTCTTCATCAGCGCGCTGAAGCGCGGCACCGAAGCGGCGGTCGCCGATCCCAAAGCCGCCTCGGCGGCGATCCTCGCCGCCAACTCGAGCCTCGAACCGAAACTCACCGAAGCCGAGATCGAGGCGACGCTGCCGCTGCTCGAAGGCACCCCCGCGGGCAAGCCCTACGGCTGGATGAACCCGAAGGAGTGGGAAGCATTCGGCGCCTGGATGCGCGACGAAGAACTGATCGCGAACCTGCCGAAGGCGAGCGAACTGCTCACCAACGCCTACCTGGTCGACGAAATCCCGGAATAGTCGAGCGCGCCGGCCTCGATCAGCCGGCTGATCTGCTCGGCCCGCAGCGCCTCGTGGAAGAGGTGGCCCTGGCCGTAGTCGCAGCCCAGGCGGACCAGCTCGTCGAGCTGGATCTGCTTCTCGACCCCCTCGGCGATCACGTCGAGGGAGAGCGCCCGGGCCATCCCGATCACCGCCTCGACGATCGCCGTCCCCTCCTGTTCGAGGCCGAGCGTGTCGACGAAGGAGCGGTCGATCTTCAGCGCGTGGAAGGGGAAGCGGTTGAGGTAGGCGAGCGACGAGTAGCCGGTGCCGAAGTCGTCGAGGACGAGGCGGACGCCGAGCTCATTGAGCGCCTCCAGCGTCGCGATCGCCGCCGCCGACTCTTCGACCAGCACGGTCTCGGTGATCTCCAGGCGCAGGTGCACCGGGTCGAGGCCGGTGCGGGCGATCACCTCGGCGATCGTCGTCGGCAGGTCGCGGTGGGCGACCTGGCGGGCGGAGAGGTTGACGGCGACGTCGAGCGGGCGGGCGTCGGGGCGCAGCTCGTGCCATTCGAGCACCTGGCGGGCGGCGCGTTCCTGCACCCAACGGCCGATCGGCTCGATCAGCCCGCCGTCCTCGGCGATCGAGACGAAGTCGATCGGATCGAGCAGGCCGCGCTCCGGGTGGCGCCAGCGGACCAGCGCCTCGAGCCCGGTCACCTCGCCGGAGCGCAGGTTGACGATCGGCTGGTAGCGCAGCTCGAGCTCGTCGCGCTCGACCGCGCCGCGCAACTCGCGTTCGGTCTGCAGCCGGCGCTGGGCGCTCGCCCGCATCTCGGCGTCAAAGAGGACGGAGCGGTTGCGGCCGCTTTCCTTGGCCCGGTACATCGCCGCGTCGGCGTCGCGGATCAGGAGCTCGGCGTTGGTCGGCCGGCCGTCGGTGACGCGGGCGACGGCGATCCCGATCGAGCTGTTGACGAAGTGGTCGACCCCCTGCATCGAGAACGGCTGGGCGAAGGCCGCGGCGACCCGCTCGGCGATCGCGACCGCCTCCGAGTCGTCGGCGAGGCGGTCGATCAGGATGCCGAACTCGTCGCCGCCGAAGCGGGCGACGATGTCGCCCGGGCGCAGGTGCGAGCGCAGCCGCGGCGCGACCGCGCGCAGCAGCGCGTCGCCGGCGTGGTGGCCGAGGCTGTCGTTGATGAGCTTGAAGTGGTCGAGGTCGAGGAAGAGGATCCCGACCGGGCTGCCGGAGACCGAGGCGCGGCCGAGCGCGTCGTCGACCGAGTCGACGAAGCTGAGCCGGTTGGGCAGGCCGGTGAGCGCGTCGTGGAGGACGCGGTGGCGGAGCGCCCGGTCGGCGGCGTGGCGCTCGAAGGCGTCGGCGAGCACGTTGGCGGAGGCTTCGAGGAAGGGCACGTCCTTGGGGCCGAAGCGGCCCGGTTCGCGCGAGTGGACGTCGAGCACGCCGAAGGGCCGGTCCTTGCCGTCGATCATCACCGCCAGCGAGGAGGCGGCGCCGAGGGCGCGGATCGCGGGCGGCATCGTGAAGCGCTCCTCGTCGGACCAGTCGGGGACGATCACCGGGATGCCGGCGTCGAGCGCCGCGCCCGCGTGGGAGTCGCGCCCGGCCGAGACGCGGCGGCCGGAGCCGCGGCGGCTTTCGTCGAGGCCGGCGCGCAGGTTGAGGCGGCGGCCGTCGCGCGCGACCTCCCATATACAGGCCGCCTCGACCCCGTCGAGTTCGCCGATCAGCGTCACCGCGTCGCGCATCAGCGCCTCGGGGTCGCCGTTTTTCAGCGCCCGTTCGCCGAGCCGGGCGACGACCGCCTGCTGGGCGAGCGAGCGCTGCAGGTCGATCTCCACCGACTTGCGCTCGGTGATGTCGTAGAGGACGCCGTGCCAGACCGGGACGCCGGCGGCGTCGGGCTCGAGCACCGCCTCGTCGAGCATCCAGACGACCCGGCCGCTCTTCGTGAACATGCGGTATTCGACCGGCGCCGTTTCGCGGTTGCCGAGCGCGTCGCGGGTTTCCACCGCCAGCGCCCGCAGGCGATCGTCGGGGTGGACCTGGCGGGCCCAGAGGCCGGGATCGGTGAGGAACTCCTCCGGGGTGAAGCCGAGGATCTCCTCGACCTGCGGGCTGACGTAGCGCCAGTGCCCGTGCTCGCCGAGTTCGGAGGCGTAGACGATGACCGGCAGGCGGTCGATCAACCGCCCGCTCTCCACGTCGCCGCCGCCGAGGCGCTCGATGAAGGAGCCGAGCTCCTCCTCGGGCCAGTCGTGATGTTCGGGCGAGTCGGCCACTGGGGTCCTTATCGACAGCGGGGCCCGGCACTTGACCGGGTGCCTCGAACCGGGATGGGTTTTTGCGTCCAAACCGCGGATCGGGCTAAAGGCTCGGTGGCCGCGGCCGATGAGAGGGCCAATTCCCCGATGAGCATCCTCGACTCGACCCAGATCACGTTGATGCGCGCCATCTCCGGCGCGACGCTACGCAATACGGTTCTCTCGAACAACATCGCCAACGCCGACACGCCCGGCTTCCAGCCGAGCGACGTCGATTTCCACGCGACCCTGGCGAACGCGCTCGACGACGAACCGGAAGGGATCGCGGACGTCACCTTCGCCCCCGAAGAGGTGGCGACCGGCGCCCAGCGCGCCGACGGCAACGGCGTCGACGCGGAAGCCGAAGCGGCGAAGCTGGCCGAAAACGGGCTCGAACTGAACGCCCTCACCCAGGTCGCGAACAGCCGCGTGCAGATCATGAAGACGGCGATGGGGCTGAACGGCTGATGGGTCTCTTCGATGCCCTGAACATATCTGCCTCGGGGCTCACCGCCCAGCGCCTGCGGATGGACGTCACCTCGGCGAACCTCGCCAACGCGCAGACGACCCGCACGCCGGAAGGCGGTCCATATAAACGGCAGGACGTGATCCTGCAGGAGTCCTCCGGCTCCGACACCTTCGCCGGCTCGCTGGCCGGCGCGATGGGGTCGAACGGGGCGCCCGCCGGGGTCGAAGTGGCGGCGATCGTCGACGACACGACGCCGACGAAGAAAGTCTACGAACCCTCCAACCCCGAAGCCGACGCGCAGGGCTACGTCGAAATGCCGAACGTGAACCCGGTCAGCGAAATGACCGACCTGATCGACGCCTCGCGCTCCTACCAGGCCGACGTCACCGCGATGCAGACCACCAAGCAGGTCTTCGCCAAAACGATCGAACTGCTCTGATGACCCTTCCCGTCTCCGCGATCTCCTCCCCGGCCACCCAGTGGGCCGTCCCCAAGGCGGGCGGCGGCGAGTGGTCGGTCGGCAAGATCGGCGGCACCGATGGAGCCGGTGGCGCGCAAGGCGCGGCGGCCGAAGCCGCCGATCCGGCGGGCGGCTTCGGCGGCATGCTCTCCAACGCGATCGGCAGCCTCGAGAAGACCCAGGAAGCGGCGTCGACGCAGGCGAGCGCCCTGGCGACCGGGCAGACGCAGGACCTGAGCTCGGTGATCACGGCGGTGCAGGAAGCGCAGCTCTCGATGGAGCTCGCCTCGCAGGTCCGCAGCAAAGCGGTCGAAGCGTACACCGAAATCTTCCACACCCAGATCTGACGTGGCCTCGATCCGATCAGTCCTCGGCCGCCTTTCGACCCGCGGCAAAATCGCCCTCGGGGGCGCCGCGCTGGCGATCCTGATCCTCGTCTTCGTCCTCTTCCAGATGGCGACGAAGCAGAGCTACACGACGCTGGCGACCGGGATCGAACCCTCCGAAACCGGCCAGGTCACCGAAGTGCTGACCGAAAAGGGGATTCCCTACAAGCTCGAAAACAGCGGCACCGCGGTCGGCGTCCCCTCCGCCAACGTCTCCGAAGCGCGGATCGCGCTGGCCGAATCGGATGCGCTCGGGGGGGCCAAACCCGGTTTCGAACTGTTCGACTCGCAGCAGTTTGGCGCCTCCGACTTCCAGCAGAAGGTGACCTACCAGCGGGCGCTCGAGGGCGAACTCGAACGCACGATCGACCAGGTCGAAGGGGTGAAGGGCTCGAACGTCCAGCTCACCCTGCCCGAAGAACAGCTCTTCTCCGAAGAAGCGATCAAGCCGACCGCGGCGGTGCTGATCTCGACCGACGCCGGCGGCCGCCTCGGCCCCGGGCCGACCAAGGGCATCGCCCACCTGGTCGCCGCCTCGGTCGAAGGGCTCGACCCGAACCAGGTGACGATCACCGACGGCAGCGGCGCGACGCTCTGGCCCGCGGGCGAAGGCGGCGGGCTCGCCGGCGGCGACACCAAACAGTCGCTCGAGGCGAAGTACGACGAGAACATGGAAACGCGCCTCGACGCGCTGCTGGCGCGGACGATCGGCCCGGAAAAAGGCCGCGTCCAGGTGCAGGCGGAACTGAACGCCGACCGGACGACGCAGAGCAAACTGACCTACGCCAAACAGGGCACGCCGCTGCAGAGCCAGTCCGAAAGCGAGTCGCTGAAAGGCTCGAACGCGGCGGCCGCGGGCGGCGCCGCGGGGACCGCCGGGAACATCCCGAGCTACGCGGCGGGCACCGGCGCCGCGGGCGGCCCCTCGAACTACAAACGCAAGAACCAGGAAACGCAGTACGGCGTCAACAAGACGATCGAACACACGACGGTCGCGCCGGGCACGGTGCAGCAGCAGCACGTCGCCCTGATCGTCGACAAATCGGTGCCGGCGGGCGAAGTGTCCTCGCTCGAATCGGCGGTCAAGGCGGCCGCCGGGATCGAACCGAAACGCGGCGACACGATCACCACCAGCCGCATCGCCTTCGCCAAGCCGCCCGAAGTCGCCGCCCCCGCCGGCCCCGGCATCACCGACTACGCCAAGTACGCGGCGCTCGGCCTGGCCGCGCTCGGCTTCCTCTTCTTCGCCGGTCGACAGCTGCGCAAGAAGCAGGACGACGTGCTCGCCGAACCGCTGTGGCTGCGCGAACTGAACGCGCCGACCTCGCTGGCCGAACTCGAAGTGCACCGGGCCGACGAGTGGGAGGAGGAAGAGCGGCCGACGCTGCCCGACAGTGCCGAAGAAGTGGCCGCGATGGACTCCGACCGGGTCGCCCAGCAGTTGCGCGCCTGGATGAAAGAGGGCTAGGTGTCCCCCGCGCCGAACGAGCTCGTCCCGATCGAGCGCGCCGGCGTCCCGGCCTCCCAGCGCCGGTCCGGCCAGCCGTCCGAGCTGCCGCCGCTGCGCGGCAGGCGCAAGGCCGCGGTGCTGCTGGTCGCGCTCGGCCCGGCCAAGGCGGCCGAGGTCTTCGGCCACCTCTCGGAGCCGGAGATCGAGGAGCTCTCGCTGGAGATGGCGAAGGCCGGCGACATCCCGCGCGAGCAGATCGAGGAGGTGCTGCAGGAGGTGAGCGAGAACTCGCTGGCGCTGAGCTCGATCGCCGCGGGCGGCGTCGACTACGCGCGCGAAGTGCTGGAGCGGGCGCTCGGCCCCGAACGGGCCGCCGAAATCACCGGCCGGCTCTCGGCGGTGATCGAAATGCGGCCCTTCGAGTTCCTCGCCCGCACGCCGCCCGAGCAGATCGTCGCCTTCCTCCGCAACGAGGCGCCGCAGACCAAGGCGCTGATCATCTCCAGCCTCTACACCACGCTCGCCGCCGAGACCTTGGCGCTGCTCGACGAGGACGAACAGGCCGACGTGTCATTGCGGATCGCGCGGATGAGCGAGACCAGCCCGGCGGTGATCCGCGAGGTTGAGATGGTGATGCGCCAGAAGCTCTCCAACGTGCTCTCGGAGGAGTACGCGAGCTCGGGCGGCGTGCGCTCGCTGGCCGACATCCTGAACCACGCCGACCGCCCGACCGAGCGCAACGTGCTGGAGACGCTGGCCCAGTCCGACGAGGACCTGGCCGAAGAGATCCGGGCGCTGCTCTTCACCTTCGAGGACATCGTCCACCTCGAAGACCGGGCGCTGCAGGCGGTGCTGAAAGGGGTCGAGGACGCCGACCTGGCGCTGGCGCTGCGCGGCGTTCCGGCCGAGGTGCGGGAGAAAGTGCTCGCCAACGTCTCCGAACGGCGCGCCGAGCTGCTGGTCGAGGAGATCGAGTACCAGCCACCGCAGCGCAAATCGGTGGTCGAGGAAGCGCAGAGCCGGGTCGTCGCCGAGGTGCGTCGCCTCGAGGAGGAGGGCGAGCTGACGGTCGGCCATCGAGGCGGCGATGAGCTCGTCGTTTGAGTTTCCCGAGCTGGCCGTGCCGCGGCCGGCCGAGGAGCAGCTGGAAGCGGCCGAAGCGCAGCGCGAGGCCGAGCTGCGCCAGGCGCAGGCGGCGGGCTACGAGGAAGGCGTCGCCGCCGGGCGGGCCGAGGTGAGCGGCGCCGCGCGCGCGTTCGCCGCCGCCGCCGCGGAGCTGCAGGAGGCGCGTGGGCGGGCCGCCGAGGAGGCCGAGCCGGTCGCCGTGGAGCTTGCCCTGCGGATCGCCGCCAAGGTGCTCGGCGGGGCGCTCGAGGCGGAGCCCGAGCTGGTCCTGGGCGTCGTCCGCGGCGCGCTCCGCCGGCTCACCGAGCCGCTCCCCGTCACCTTGCTGGTCAATCCCGACGACGCCGACCTGGTGCGCGACTCGCTGGCCGCGCTGAACGCCGAGCACGGCGGCGAGCTGAGCGTCCGCGGCGACCGCCGGGTCGAGCGCGGCGGCTGCGTCCTGCGCACCGCGGCGGGCGAGATCGACGCCCAGATCTCGGTGCAGCTGGAGCGGGCGGCGAAGGTCGTCGCGCGCCGGTCAGGAGAAGCGTGAGCGTGCTTCCGAGCTTTTCTGCCATATATGGCAGAAAAGCTC
>DASZUH010000313.1:0-1544 GCA_035547715.1 Solirubrobacterales bacterium | reverse complement strand
GTGTACTTGTACCGCCCATAGGGGGCACAAGTGCACGGACGTCCCTCCGCCCGATGTGGACCCGTGACGAACCGGGCGGAACCGTGACGGAAGCCCGGAGATCGTGGCGAACCCTTCACCTTCCCCACGGAACCCTCACGTGTCCCGGGCGTCTCGTGGCAAGCGGGCAACCTGCCAGGGTCGCCACGAGACGCCCGGGACGCAACTCGGACGGCCACCGCGCCCCCGCCGGTTAGTTTTCCTCCCATGACCCCCGACGGCAGCACCACCGCGACCGGCCTTCCGCGTCCTCGCTCGGCGACCGTCTTCGATGGGTCCGACCGCGCCCACGCGCGCGCCTACATGAAGGGGATCGGGTTCGACGACGAGGCGCTCTCGCGGCCGACGATCGGGATCGCCAACACGTGGACCGAGGCGATGCCGTGCAACTTCCACCTACGCGCGCTCGCCGAGCACATCAAGGAGGGCGTCCGGGCGGCGGGCGGGACGCCGATGGAGTTCAACACCGTCGCCGTGTCCGACGGGGTGACGATGGGCACGCAGGGGATGAAGGCATCGCTGATCAGCCGCGAGGTGATCGCCGACTCGATCGAGCTGATGGCGCGTGGCTACCAGTTCGACGCGATCGTCGCCCTCTGCGCCTGCGACAAGACGATCCCCGGCTGCGCGATGGCGCTGGCCCGCCTCGACGTGCCCTCGGTGCTCCTCTACGGCGGCTCGATCGCGCCCGGCCACTGGCACGGCCGCGACGTCACGATCCTCGACGTCTTCGAGGCGATCGGCGCGCACAACGCCGGCGAGATGACCGACGAGGAACTGCACGAACTGGAGGGTGTCGCCAGCCCCGGCGCCGGCGCCTGCGGCGGTCAGTTCACCGCCAACACGATGGCGTGCGCCTTCGAGGCGCTCGGCATCAGCGCGGGCGGCTCGGCGATGGTCCCGGCCGAAGACGACGACAAGCCCACGGTCGCCGAGAAAGTCGGCGAGCTGGTGATCCGCGTCCTCGCCGAGGACATCACGCCGAGCAAGGTCATCACCAAGGAGTCGATGGAAAACGCGATCGCCTGCGTCTGCGCCTCGGGCGGCTCGACCAACGGCGTGCTGCACCTGATCGCGCTCGCCCACGAGCTCGGGATCGAGCTCGGCGTCGACGACTTTGAGCGGATCTCCCGCGCGACGCCGCTCTTCGCCGACCTCAAACCGGGTGGCCGCTTCGTCGCCACCGACCTCTACGCGGCGGGTGGCGTGCCGGTGATCCTGAAACGGCTCGACGACGCCGGCCTGCTCCATCGAGACGCGATCACGGTCACCGGCCAGACGATCGGCGAGGTCGCCGAAGGCGCGACCGAGGCCCCCGGCCAGGAGGTCGTCCTCCCGGTCGACGCGCCGCTGAAGGCCGAAGGCGGGCTCGCGATCCTGCGCGGCAACCTCGCCCCGGAAGGCGCGGTGGTCAAGGTCGCCGGAACCGAGCGCCGCAGGCAGACCGGCCCGGCCCGCGTCTTCGAGTCAGAAGAGGACTGCTTCCGCGCCGTCAAGGACCAGCG
>DASZUH010000312.1:0-3638 GCA_035547715.1 Solirubrobacterales bacterium | reverse complement strand
GCGTCGAATCCCGCCCCGAACTGGTCCGCTTCGCGATCGCCAACCGCGTGATCGAGCCCGGAAGGTGATCCGCGGCGGCCGAGTGCCGCGGGCGGGGTGGTCGATTGCGGGGGCGAGGCCGGGAAGGGACGGGGCCGGGTCGGGCTGGCGCCCGAAGGAGCAAGGGACCCGGCCGTCCCGGCCACGGCCCCAGCCCGCCCGGGGCGTGGACGGGACGGCCGCGTCCCTTGCCCTTCCCTTCCCCTCCGCTCCGGGCGCCGGCTTGCCGCGGCCGAGCTCTACTCGCCCCCGGCCTCGATCACCCGGTTGGCGATCGCGAAGCGGACCAGTTCGGGGCGCGACTCGACGCCGATCTTCTCCATCAGTTTGGCCCGGTTGACCTCGATCGCGCGGACGCTGAGGAAGAGCTGCTCGCCGATCTCGCGGTTGGTGTGGCCGAGGGCGACCAGGCGCAGCAGCTCGAGCTCGCGTTCGCTGAGGTCGTCGAGCGGGTCCGCCTCGAGCTTCGCCATCTCGCCGCCGAGGCGGGGGTCGACGTAGGAGCCGCCCGCCGCCGCGGTGCGGATCGCTTCGCCGATGTTGCGCTCGGCGGCCTGCTTGAGGACGAAGCCGGCGGCGCCGGCTTTCAGCAGGTCGCGGGCCGTGCGCGGGTCGCTCTGCATGGTGAGGACGACGATCGCCGAATGCGGCGACAGCTCGCGCAGTCGTGGGATGTCCTCGCGCGGGTCGGCGCCGGGCATGTTGAGGTCGAGCACGAGGACGTCGGGGCGGCGATCCTCGACCAGCTTGGCCGCGGCGGCGGCGTCGGCGGCCTCGCCGATCACCCGCAGGTCGGGCTCGGCTTCGAGCATCGCCCGCAGCCCGGCGCGGATCACGTTGTGGTCGTCGGCGAGGACGACGGTGGTCTCAGGTACGGCGTTCATGCCCGCAGTCTGCCGGCGGGCGCGCATCGCCGCAGTGTCCGGTGTGGCGCAACGCCGATGGCGCGCCCGGGCGTCGCCGCGAGGATCGCCCGATGAGGATCCTCGTCGCCCTCGGTGGCAACGCGCTTCTGCGCCGCGGTGAGCCCGCGGACGCCGCGACCCAGCGCCGCAACGTCGAGTCCGCCGCCGCCGGGCTCGCGACCCTGGCCGCCGACCACGACCTCGTCCTCACCCACGGCAACGGCCCCCAGGTGGGCCTGCTGGCGCTGCAGAGCGAGAGCTACCGCGACGTCGCCCCGTACCCGCTCGACGTGCTCGGCGCCGAGAGCGAGGGGATGGTCGGCCACCTGCTCGAGCTGGCGCTGCGCAACCACCTTCCCGACCGCGAGATCGCGACGGTCCTGACCGAGACCCTGGTCGACCGCGACGACCCCGCCTTCGCCGACCCGAGCAAGCCGATCGGCCCGGTCTACACCGCCGCCGAGGCGGCCCGCCTGCGGACCGGGCGCGGCTGGGTGATGGGCCGGGACGGCAACGGCTCCCGGCGCCTCGTCCCCTCGCCGGAGCCGCGCGCGATCTGCGAGCTGCGCCCGCTGCGCCTCCTGGTCGACGCCGGTGTGCTGGTGATCTGCGCGGGCGGCGGCGGGATCCCGGTCACGATGGACGCCGACGGGCGCCTGCAGGGCGTCGAGGGCGTCGTCGACAAGGACCTCACCGCGGCGCTGCTGGCGCGCCGCCTCGATGCCGACCTGCTGCTGATGCTGACCGACGTCGACGCCGTCTACCTCGGCTGGGGCACCGCCGACGAGCACCCGCTCCGCGAAGCCGAGGCCGACCAACTGCGCGAGATGGGCTTCGCCTCCGGCTCGATGGGGCCGAAGGTCGAGGCCGCCTGCCGCTTCGTCGAGGCGACCGGCGCCACCGCCGCGATCGGCGCCCTCGCCGACGCCCCGGCGATCGTCGCCGGCACGGCGGGGACCCGGGTCGTGCGGGCCGTCCGCGCCTGACGGTCCCGCCTCAGACGGTCCAGCTCAGGACGGGGTCAGGACGCGGGGTCAGGACGGGGAGGACGGGGGTCGGCGAGGACCGGCCGCCCGGGATCGGGCCTCGGCGCCCGTCTTCCGTCGCGACCGCGTCACGCTCGACCGGGCACGACATGCCATCGAGTCGCGCAGCTCCGGGTCGACCGTGAAGGCGTCACGGTCGACCATCGTCATCACCGTGTCGAGGTGCATCGAGGAGCGCTGCGCGGGCAGTCCGCTCGACCCGGAGGACGTCGTCGAAGAGCAGTTCGTCCTTGTTGCCCGGGGTGAGCCGACGCAGCTCGAGGTCGGGGCGGTGCGGCATCACCCGCCGCAGCGTCCCGACCTCGGAGTGGACGCCGAGCCGCGCGGCCCGGGCGGTGCCCGGGTCGCGCGGCCGTGGTCTCGGTGCTCAACGCTGCTCTCCCTTCATCGCCGTGAGGGCGCCCGCGTGGGAGTCGACCCGGCCCGGCGAGGGTGACGGTTCGAGCTCGGCGTGCTCACGTTCGGCCTGGCGCGTCTGCCACCACTTCATCGCCACGAAGATCGGGATCCCGGCCAGCAGCAGGATGAATCCCTTGGCGATGATGTCCTTGCCCGAGCCGGTGATCGCCCAGACCGAGTAGGCGAAGGCGAGGAAGGCGATCGCGGTGTCGCGCCAGAAGCTCTTCGCCACGAACAGCTTCGGTTCGGTGATGTAGAGGTAGGCCTGCGCCGCCGCCGAGTAGGCGTACGGGACCAGGGTGGTCAGCGTCGCCAGCAGGATGATGAAGGTGAAGGCGTCGACCAGGCCCTTCGTGTAGTTCATCAGCATCAGCCCGGAGACCAGGACCGAGGAGACGACGAGGCCGAACACCGGCGTGTTGCGCTTGCCGTGCACCTTGGCGAACTGCTCCGGGAAGAGGCCGTCTTCGGCCGCCGCCAGCGGCACCCGTCCCTGCAGCAGGATCCAGCCGTTCAGGGCACCGAAGGTGGAGATCAGGGCGACGACCGCGATGACCTTGTCCCAGCTGCCGCCGAACATGACGCCCGCCGCGTCGGCGAACGGGCTGGTGGAGTTGGCGAGGACCGTGGCCGGGATCACGCCCATCACCGCGACGGTGCCGAGGATGTAGACGATCGTCGTCGCCAGCGTGCCGTAGAGGGTGGCGCGGGGGACGTTGCGCTCGGGGTCGCGGACCTCGCCGGCGGCGACCGTCGCCGACTCGAGGCCGATGAAGGCCCAGAGGGTGAGCGGGGCGGCGGCGGAGATGGCGCTCCAGGTCCCGTGCGGGGCGAAGGGGGTGAGGTTCGAGCTCTTGACGAAGAAGAGCCCGATCACGCCGATGATCGCCAGCGGCACGAACTTGAGGATCGTGGTCACGACCTGGACGAAGCCGGTCTCGCGGGTGCCCATCACGTTGACCGCGGTGAGCAGCCAGATGACCCCGATCCCGACGATCGCGGCGAGCAGGTTGTCGGTGCCGACCTGCGGCCAGAAGACGGCGAGGTAGCCGACGAAGGCGACCGCGATCGCGGCGTTGCCGGCCCAGGCGGCGATCCAGTAGCCCCAGGCGGTCTGGAAGCCGATGAAGTCGCCGAAGGCCCGCCGCGCGTAGGCGTAGGGCCCGCCGGTGTAGGGCATCGCGCGGCCGAGGCGGGAGAAGACGAAGGCCAGGAGCATCGCCCCGGCCCCGGTGAACACCCAGCCGAC
>DASZUH010000311.1:0-18017 GCA_035547715.1 Solirubrobacterales bacterium | reverse complement strand
CGGCCCTGGCAGGTTGTGACCGCCACGAGACGCCCGGGACGTGGGGGTTCCGTGGGGAAGGCGGCACAGGGACGGGAGGGAGTGCGGGCTTCCGTCACGGTTCCGCGAGGAACGTCACGGGTCCACATCAGGCCAGGGACGTCCGTGCAGTTGTGCCCCCTATAGGGGGTCAAAGTGCACGGACGTCGTGGGCGGTGATGTGGAGGTGGGACGGGACCGTGACGTCCCATGGGCCTTCGTCACGGAACCTGCGCCGGGACGGCCTTCCTCGGCAGGCGGTCGGGGTCCCGATCCTCCGTTCGCTGCTTGTACCCCCATGCGGTACAAGCAGCGAACGGAGGACGCGGACGCCTGGGGAAGACGGGAGGGATCGTGACGTTCATGGGTCTTCGTCACAGACTCCGGATCTTCGTGGCGGATCATGCGCTTCTCCCCGGCACGTCCGCACGTCCGCCCGGCGCTCGTCACGAACCCTCCACTCCCCACGGACCCGGCCGTCCCGGCCACGGCCACAACCTGCCAGGGCCGTGGACGGGACGGCCGGGCGCAACTCGGACGGCCGCCGCCGCCAACCACCCCGGGCGCCGGCTTCAGCCGCCCACCTGGTCCGGACGGGGTCGCGACACATACGGGCTCCCGGCTGCGCTGAAGCGCCAGGGTTTCTCGACGGCTTTGGTGATGCCGATGCGGGTGCTCGTGACGACCTCGGGCGGCTCGCCCGCGGGCGGCAGGAGCAGGAACGGGTCGCGGTCGAGGGGGTCGCCGTTCTCCTTCAGGGTGATGCCGAGGGCCATCGTCAGCTTGCCGGGGCCGGAGCAGAGGTCGAGGTCGCTGCGCGCGGCGGGGCGGCGAGCGTGCATGGTGTCGAGGCCGGTGGTCGGCTCGAGGGCGCGGATCAGGACCGCGGCCGCCTCGCCCTCCGGTTCGCAGACGAAGTTCAGCAACTCGTGGATGCCGTAGGAGAGGTAGACGTAGGCATGGCCGGGCGGGCTGAACATGACCTTCGTCCGCGGCGTCAGGCCGACGAAGGAGTGGCTGGCCGGGTCTTCGCGTTCGTAGGCCTCGACCTCGACGATCACCCCGCCGACACCGCCGAAGAAGAGCCGGCAGCCGACCAGGTCGGGCGCGACGTCGTGAACCGAACGAGCGAAGAAGCCCGCGCCGAGGCGCTCGTCCTCCCCAGCTGTTCCTCTTGCCGGAATACGAGACATAAGGGACGGCCGGACGGGGGTCAGGAGCCCGCGGCGTCGCGGAGCGCGGCGAGCGCGGTGTGGGCGGCGCCAAGCTGGGCGGTCAGGGGCTCGGAGCCGGTGCCGCCGGCGATCCGCTTCGACTCCAGCCAGCTGCCCCGCTGCAGGACCTCGTAGTACTCATCGCCGCCGGCGCCCGCGAGCGCGTCGGAGCGCTCGGCGATCTGCTCGCGGCCGAGGCCCGAGAGCGGCACGTCGGCGGCGATCGCGTCGCGGACCAGTTGCCCGACGATCCCGTGCGCCTCGCGGAACGGCACCCCGTGGCGGACCAGCAGGTCGGCGACCTCGGTCGCCGCCAGCATCTCGTCGCCGGAGGCCTCTTCCAGCGCGGCGCGGTCGAAGACGATGTCCTCGAGGATCCCGGCCGCCACTTCGAGGCTCGACTCGACCGTCTCGATCGCGTCCCAGAGCGGCTCCTTGTCCTCCTGCATGTCCTTGCCGTAGGTCAGCGGCAGCGCGTGCATGACGCCGAGCAGGGTCTGGTGGGCGGCGGCGACGCGCGGGCTCTTCGCCCGCAGCAGCTCGGCCGAGTCCGGGTTCTTCTTCTGCGGCATGATCGAGGAGCCCGAGGAGAACGCCTCGTCGAGTTCGACGAAGCCGAACTCGGTGGTCGACCAGATCACCAGTTCCGACCCGAGCCGCGAGAGGTGCATCGCGCAGGTCGCCGCGGCGCTCAGGTAGTCGATGACGAAGTCGCGGTTGGAGGTGCCGTCGAGCGAGTTCGGCGTGATCCCGGCGAAGCCGAGCTCGGCGGCGACGATCTCACGGTCGATCGGCCAGTTGACCCCGGCGAGGGCGCCGGAGCCGAGCGGCATCACACTCGCCGACTCGGCGGCGAAGGCGAAGCGGCGGGCGTCGCGCGAGAGCATCCAGAAGTAGGCGAGCAGGTGGTGGCCGAGGTAGACGGGCTGGGCGCGCTGCAGGTGCGTGTAGCCGGGCATCGGCCAGTCGCGGTGGCTCTCGGCGAGGCCGAGCAGGTTCTGCATCGCGGCGGCGCAGAGGCGCATCGCCTTGCGCGCGGCGGCGCCGACGACCATCGCGACGTCGGTGGCGACCTGGTCGTTGCGCGAGCGCCCCGTGTGGAGCTTGCCCGCCAGCGCCCCGACCTCCTCGCCGAGCAGCCGCTCGACCGCCATGTGGATGTCCTCGTCGGACTCCTCGAAGGCGAAGCCGGGCGCTTCGATCCGCGCCTGCACCCGCTCGAGGCCGGTGCCGATCTCCTCCGCCTCGGCTGCGGTCATCACGCCGATCCGGGCGAGCGCCCGCGCGTGCGCCTGCGACTGCAGGATGTCGTAGGGCGCCAGCTGCCAGTCGAACGGCAGCGAGCGGTTCATTCGCCAGAAGCGCGGGTCGGGCTCTTTGTGGAAGCGCGCCGGCGCCTCGCCGTCGCCCTCGTTGCCGGGAAACCGTGCCATCGGCCGCCCAGACTACCCGCGGCCCGGCCGCGTGCCGTCGACGGCCGCCGCCAGCTCGGCGCAGACCCGCTCGATCTGCGCCTCGCTCATCTGGGGGAAGAACGGCAGCGCCAGCGAGTGGGCCGAGGCGGCCTCGGCGACCGGGAACTGGCCCGCGCGATAACCGAGCGCGGCGATGTGCGGGAAGAGGTGGATCGACGGCAGGTAGGACTTGGAATCGATGCCGCGCTCGCGCAGGCGCAGGATCACCGCATCGCGGTCGACCTCGTCGGCGAGGCGGACGACGTAGACGAACCAGCTGCGCACCTCGCGGCCGCGCGCCGCCATCGGCGCCTCCACCCCCGGCACCGCGGCGAGCTGCTCGGCGTAACGGGCGGCGACCGCCGCGCGCTCCTCCAGCAGCCGCGGCAGCTTCTCCACCTGGGCGAGGCCGATCGCCGCGGCGACGTCGGAGAGCCGGTAGTTGAAGCCAAGGCGGTCGTGGTCGAGCCACCCCATGTCGACGGCGCGGCCCTGGTTTCGCTCGCTGCGCAGGCGTGCCGCCGCGTCGGCGTCGGTGGGCACGATCATGCCGCCCTCGCCCGTCGTCATCTGCTTGTTGGCGTAGAAGGCGAAGGTGGCGAAGTTGCCGCGCGAGCCGACCATCCGCCCCTCGGAGTCGACCGCGCCGAGCGCCTGGCAGGCGTCCTCGAGCAGGCCGAGGCCGCGCCGCGCCGCCAGCGCCTCGAGCTCGGGCCAGGCAGCGGGCCAGCCGAAGATGTCGATCGGCAACAGGCCGACGGTCCGCTCGGTGACCGCGGCGGCAGCCGCGTCCACGTCGATGTCGAGGGTCACCGGGTCGACGTCGACGAAGACCGGCCGGGCACCCTCGTAGAGCAGGCAGTTGGAGGAGGCGACGAAGGTGAAGGGACTGGTGAGGACCTCGTCCCCCGCCCCCCAGCCCAGCTGTCGCACACCGAGGTGGAGCGCCGCGGTGCCGCTCGACACCGCGACCGCGTCCCCGACCCCGAGGAACTCGGCGAAGGCGCGCTCGAAGCGCTCGCCCATCGGCCCGAGCGAGAGCCGGCCCGAGCGCAGCACCTCGAGCACCAGCTCCTCCTCGCGCGCGCCGAGCTCCGGGCTCGCCAGCGGGATGGGGTTTTCGGGACTACTCGCCATAAATGTTCACGCTTCGCTCGCTACGCAGAATCATCAGATATGGATGCTTGCTCGCTCCGCGTTCACTGGAACGCGTACTCCAGCGAGTCGACCAGCGCCTGCCAGGAGGCCTCGATCACGTTCCCCGACACCCCGGTCGTGCCCCACTCGCGCTCGCCGTCGGCGGAGTCGAGCAGCACGCGGGTGATCGCGTCGGTGCCGCGGTCCTGGTCGAGGATCCGCACCTTGTAGTTGGTCAGCTCGATGTCGGAGAGGTGCGGGTGGCGGCTCGTGATCGCCTTGCGCAGCGCCTTGTCGAGGGCCGACACCGGCCCGTTGCCCTCGGCGATCTCGACGTGGCGCTCGCCGTCGACGTTGACCTTGACGGTCGCCTCGGTTTCGACCTCGCCGCCGGCCCGCCGCTGGGTCACGACCCGGTAGCTCTCCAGCTCGAAGAGCGGCTTGTAGACGCCCGCCTCATGGCGCAGCAGCAACTCGAAGGAGGCCGGCGCGGCCTCGTAGTGGAAGCCGTGGTGCTCGCGCTCCTTCAGCTTCTCGATCGCCCGCGAGGCGGTCTCGTCGTCGATCTCGAGGCCGGCGGCGCGCGCCTGGTCGCGGATCGTCGCCTTGCCGGAGAGCTCCGAGGGCAGGATCGCCCGCTCGTTGCCGACCGCGGCCGGGTCGATGTGCTCGTAGGAGCGCGCCTCGGCCTCGATCCCGGCGACGTGGATGCCGCCCTGGTGGGCGAAGGCGTTGCGGCCGACGTAGGGCGCGTTCGGGTTCGGCGTCAGGTTGCAGAGCTCGTCGACGAAGTGGACGGTCTCGGTCAGCGTCGCCAGCTTCGCCGCCGGCACCACCTCGAAGCCCATCTTCAGCTGCAGCGCGGGCAGCACCGAGGTGAGGTTGGCGTTGCCGCAGCGCTCGCCGTAGCCGTTGACGGTGCCCTGCACCATGCGCGCCCCGGCGTCGACCGCGGCGAGGCTGTTGGCGACCCCGCAGCCGGCGTCGTCGTGGGCGTGGATGCCGACTTCGGCGCGCTCGCCGAAGCGGGCGACGACGACCTCGGTCGCCGCCGCGACCTGGTTCGGCAGGCTCGCCCCGTTGGTGTCGCAGAGGGTGACGTTCTCGGCGCCGGCGTCGATCGCCGCCTCGAGGCAGGAGAGCGCGTAGCCGGGGTCCTCGCGGTAGGCGTCGAAGAAGTGCTCGGCGTCGTAGACGACGCGCTTGCCCTGCTCGCGGCAGAAGGCGACCGACTCGGCGATCATCGCCAGGTTCTCCTCGCGGGAGACCTTGGTGACCTTCTCCAGGTGGAGGCCCCAGGTCTTGCCGACCAGGGTCACCACCGGGGCGAAGGACCCGGTCAGGGTGAGGAGCGCCGGGTCTTCGGCCGCCTCCACCCCGCGCCGCCGGGTCATGCCGAAGGCGCAGACCACCGCGCGCTCCAGCTCGAGGTCGGCGAGCGAGGCGAAGAGCTCCTCTTCCTTCGGGTTGGAGCTGGGAAAGCCGGCCTCGATCATCTGCACGCCGAGTCCATCCAGTGCCTTCACCACGCGCGCCTTCTCCGCCGCCGAGAGCGACATCCCCTCCCCCTGCATGCCGTCCCGCAGGGTCGTGTCGTAGAGCTTCACCTGTTCCATCTGACCAGCCTGGCCTTTCGAGTTTCGAAGAGAGATCGGGCGGGGCCCGTCGCCCCGCCTGGGCCCCATCGGGCCCGGAGCGCGCGACCGTGCCCGGCCGCGCCTGCCGCTAGGCGGCAGGGGTAATTCGCCCGATCGTCTCGTCGGTCGACTCGATCTCCTCGGCGCCGATCCGGGCGCCGTCGCGGCCGTGGCCGGCGGCGCTGCCGTCGACGTCGACGAAGTCGAGCCACTCGAGGTACTCCTCGGCGCGCCCGTGCAGGGCGTCCATGAACTTCGCCATCACGTGGCGGGTGATCTCGCCGGGACCGCCGATCTCGTGGTCGTCGATCTCGCGCACGGGCACCATCTCCGCCGCCGTGCCGGTCAGGAAGACCTCTTCGGCGAGGTAGAGCTCGGAGCGGGCGACGTCGCGTTCGACCACCGTGTAGCCGAGATCGCGGGCGATCTGGATCACCGACTTGCGGTTGATCCCGTCGAGGATCGAGGCGGTGTGCGGCGGGGTGAGGATCTCCCCGTCGCGGACGACGAAGATGTTCTCGCCGGAGCCCTCGCAGACGAAGCCGCGCTCGTCGAGCAGGATCGCCTCGTCGTACCCGGCCTTGGCCGACTCGGTCTTGGCGAGGATCGAGTTGAGGTAGGAACCCGAGGCCTTCGCGTGCGGGATCAGGCCGGCGGGGCTGATCCGCCGCCAGCTCGAGACCTTGGCGCGGATCCCCGTGCCCGCGCTCTCCTCGCCGAGGTAGGCGCCCCAGGGCCAGGTGGCGATGATCACGTCGATCGGCGCCGAGGCCGCGTAGAGACCCATCTCGCCGTAGCCGCGGAAGGCCAGCGGCCGGATGTAGCAGGAGCGCTGCCCGTTGCGGCGCATCAGCTCGTGCGTCACCTGGCGCAGCTCCTCGGGGCTGAAGGGCAGGTCGAGGTAGTAGAGCCCGGCCGACTTGGCGAAGCGGTCGTAGTGGTCCTGGGCGCGGAAGATGGCCGGGCCGCGCTCGGTGTCGTAGGCGCGGATGCCCTCGAACACGCCCGTCCCGTAGTGCAGGCCGTGCGTCAGCACGTGCACCTTGGCGTCGTCCCAATCGACGAATTCGCCGTTCTTCCAAATCAAATCGCAGGCGTCCATGTTGGGGGGATTATGCCCGATGGATCGAAGGGGTTGAAACCAAGCGTCTCGAATGGACTCTGAAACCCCCAAAGGAGGAAGCAGGATGAAGCGATTTCGTCCCCGGCTTACCTACGCGAACGTGATCGCGTCGGTGGCCTTGTTCGTCGCCCTGGGCGGCTCCGCGGTGGCCGCCGGACTGGCCAAGAACAGCGTCGGCCCGAACCAGCTGAAGAAGGGCGCAGTGACCGCCAAGGCGATCCGCAAGCAGGCCGTGACCAGCGGCAAGATCGCGCCCAAGGCGGTCACCGCGGGCAAGCTCGGCCCCAACGCGGTGCTGCCCGGCAACCTCGGCCCCGGGATCATCTCGACCGACAAGATCGCCGCCTCGGCGGTGACCGCGGAAAAGATCAAGAACAACGTCGTCACCACCAACAAGATCAACAACAACGCGGTGACGACGCAGAAACTGGCCGCGAGCGCGGTCGGCACCAACAACCTCGGCGAAGGCGCGGTGACCGGCGCGAAGATCGCCAAAGAAACGATCACCGCCGAAAAACTGGCCAAGGGCGTGCTCGGCACCGTCGAAACGCTGAAGCCCGGCCAGACCGAGCGCGGCGTGTTCAGCCTCGGCGGCTTCGACCCGAAAGGCTCGACCGAACCGCCCGGCGCGGTCGGCTCGATCAGCTTCCAGATGTTGCCGGCGGCCAACCCGGCGGCGGTCGTCGTGGTGCCGAAAGGCGGCCCGTTCACGGCGCAGTGCCCGAGCCTCGGCAGCGGCAACACCACGCCGGAAGCGGCGGCGGGCGTCGTCTGCCTCTACCTGACGACCGAAACCAACCTGGAAGTCGTCGGCAGCGCCGCGCTGACGGTGGAATCAAGCAACCGCCTGGGCGTCTACCTGGCGACGAAAGGCAAGAAAGAACTGACGACCGGGGACAACTTCGTCGCCTCCGGCGTCTGGGCGACGACCGCGCCCTAGCCCGCGTTCGCGCGCAGCGACTCGATCACCGCGGCGGTCATCTCCGCGGTGCCGACCTCGACCTGGGACGGCACGTCCACCATCGGCGGTGGATTGGTCGTCCCGGCGAGGTCGGGAGTCCGCAGGCCGTCTTCGAGGACCTGGTCGACGGCGGCCTCGATCCGCGCCGCCTCGTCCGCCATGCCGAGGCCGTGGCGGAGCATCATCGCCGCCGAGAGAAAGGTCGCCAGCGGGTTGGCGACGCCCTCGCCGGCGATGTCGGGGGCGGAGCCGTGGACCGGCTCGAAGAGGCCCGGGTCGCCCGCGGCGCCGAGGCTCGCCGACGGCAGCATCCCGAGGCTGCCGGTGAGCATCGCGGCCTCGTCCGAGAGGATGTCGCCGAAGAGGTTCTCGGCGACGATCACGTCGAAGTCGGTCGGGCGCGAGACCAGCTGCATCGCGGCGTTGTCGACGAGCAGGTGGTCGAGCGCGACGTCGGGGTAGTCGGGAGCGATGCGGGTGACGACCTCGCGCCAGAGCCGCGAGGTCTCCATCACGTTGGCCTTGTCGATCGACGTGACCTTGGGCTTGCGGCCGGAGCCCTCGGCGCGGCGGCGCGCGGCCTCGAAGGCGGCGCGGGCGATGCGCTCGATTTCGGCGGCGTCGTACTCGCAGGTGTCGAAGGCGGCGTCGCCGTGGCGGCCGGACCGGCCGAAGTAGATGCCGCCGGTGAGCTCGCGGACGACCAGCAGGTCGGTGCCGGAGATGCGGTCTTCGCGCAGCGGGCTCGCCCCCATCAGCGCCGGGCTCGGGCGCACCGGCCGCAGGTTGGCGTAGAGGCCCATGCCCTTGCGCAGCCCGAGGAGGCCCTGCTCGGGGCGCGGGTCGTCGGGGTTGGTCGTGTCCCATTTGGGACCGCCGACCGCGCCCAGCAGCACCGCGTCGGCCGCCTTGCAGGCGTCCAGCACCTCGTCGGTGAGGGCGACGCCGTGGGCGTCGATCGAGCAGCCCCCCATGAGGCGCTCGTCGTAGTTGAACTCGCCCAGCGAGTCGAGGACCTGGCGGGCGGCGCCGACGATCTCGGGGCCGATCCCGTCACCGGGCAGGACGACGATATCGGGGGTCTCAGGCATGCCCGCGACTCTACTCAGGCTCAGGCCGCCGTGGCTTCGACGTTCAGGCGCACGTAGTCGAGCCGCAGCGGGCCGGGTTGAGCCGCGAGCACGTCGAGGACGAACCGCGTTTGTAGGTCGCGGCGTCCCGGTCGCGGGTCGTCGACTCGGCCACGCTAGATGCTCGTCGTGACCGGGCCGTGGATGCGGTCCGAGGCCTCGTAGGCGTCGATCGCGCCGACGTTCTGCAGCGTGATCCCGATGTCGTCGAGCCCGTTCAGCAGCCGGTACTTGATCTCCTCGTGCACCTCGAACGGGAACACCCCGGTGGTGCCGCAGTCGATCGTCTGGTCGTCGAGGTCGATCCGCGCCGCGCCCGCCGCGGCGATCGCCTTGCAGTGGTCCTCGTCGGCGATCGCCGGGAGCAGCCCGATCTTCGTGCAGTTGGAGTAGAAGATATCGGCGAACGAGGGGGCGACGATTGCCTCGAAGCCGAAGTCCTCCAGCGCCCAGGGAGCGTGCTCGCGCGAGCTCCCGCAGCCGAAGTTGCGGCCGGTGACGAGGATCGGGTTCTTCTCCAGCTTGATCTCGCCGCTGCGGAACCAGTCGTAGAAGAGGAACTCGCCGAAACCGGTCCGCTCAACCCGTTTCAGGAACTGCTTGGGGATGATCTGGTCGGTGTCGACGTCGTTGCGGTCGAGCACCGACACGTTGCCCTCGATCACGTCAATTGCGCGCATTTTCTAGCTCCAATCTCGGATGTCGACGAAGTGGCCCTCGACCGCGGCGGCGGCTGCCATCCGCGGGCTGACCAGGTGGGTGCGGCCGCCTTTGCCCTGGCGCCCCTCGAAGTTGCGGTTCGAGGTCGAGGCGCAGCGCTCGCCTTCGGCGAGCGTGTCCTCGTTCATGCCCAGGCACATCGAGCAGCCCGCCTCGCGCCATTCGAAGCCGGCGCTGCGGAAGACTTCGTCGAGGCCCTCGGCCTCGGCTGCCGCCTTGACCTGCTGGGAGCCGGGGACGACCATCGCCCGGACCGTGCTCGCGACCTTGCGGCCGTCGACCACTTCGGCGGCCTCGCGCAGGTCCTCGATGCGGCTGTTGGTGCAGGAGCCGATGAAGACCCGTTCGGGGGCGATCTCGGTCATCGGCGTGTTCGCCTTCAGGCCCATGTAGGCGAGCGCGCGTTCGGCGGCGTCGCGGTCGGCGGCGGCCTCCATCTGCGCCGGGTCGGGGACGGAGTCGGTGACCTGGACGACCATGCCCGGGTTGGTGCCCCAGGTGACCATCGGCGAGATCGCCGCGGCGTCGATGTCGACCTCCTGGTCGAAGGTCGCGCCCGCGTCGGTCGGCAGCTCCTTCCAGCGGGCGACGGCGGCGTCGAAGTCCGCGGGCGCGCCGGGGCGACCGCGGACGTAGTCGAAGGTGGTCTGGTCCGGGGCGATCATCCCCGAGCGACCGCCGCCCTCGATCGTCATGTTGCAGATCGTCATCCGGCCGGGCATCGAGAGCGCCGCGACCGCCGGGCCCGCGAACTCGACCGCGAAGCCGGTCATGCCGCCGGTGCCGAGCTTGCCGATCGTAGCCAGGATCAGGTCCTTGGGGGTGACCCCGGAGCCCAGCTCGCCCGCGTAGTTGATCCGCATCGTGCGCGGCTTTTTCTGCACCAGGCACTGGGTCGCGAGGACGTGCTCGACCTCGGAGGTGCCGATGCCGAAGGCCAGCGCCCCGAAGGCGCCGTGGGTGGCGGTGTGGCTGTCGCCGCAGACGATCGTCATGCCGGGCTGGGTGACGCCCAGCTCCGGGCCGATCACGTGGACGATCCCCTGCCGGTCGGAGCCGAGGCTGTAGAGCTTCAGGCCGAACTCCTCGCAGTTGCGTTCCAGGGTTTCGACCTGGACGCGGGAGAGCTCGTCGGCGATCAGGCGGGCGGCCATCGTGCCGTCGGTCGGCGTGTTGTGGTCGGCGGTGGCCAGCGTCTTGTCGACCCGGCGGACGCCGCGGCCGCTCAGCCGGAGGCCATCGAAGGCCTGCGGCGAGGTGACCTCGTGGACCAGGTGCAGGTCGATGTAGATCAGCCCCTCGCCGACCTCATGCTGCTCCCAGATCTTTTCGAACATGTTCTTCATTTCAGGCGTCGCCTCCTCTGCTTTCGCTCGTTCGCGCTCATCATCACCGGCAATCTCGCTCGCTCCCGCGTCCGGGGGCGACTAGCTCCTCCTCAGTCCCGCGGCTATCACCGCGATGAAGCGGGTCGGTTCGGTTCCTTCGTTCTCGAAGTGGTGCGGGAGGTCGGCGTCGAAGGTGACGCTGTCGCCCTCCTGAAGCTCGTGGCGGGTGCCCTCGATGACCAGCGCCGGCGAGCCGGCGAGGACGATCGCGGTCTCGCGACTGCCCGGCTCGTGCATCGGCGGGTCGGCGGCGCCGCCGGTGGTCGCGCCGGGGTCGAGGACGTGCAGGGAGACGTCGGCGCGCTGCCCGGGGAGCGGCGGGGTGAGCTCCTCGATCAGGTGGCCGCCGCGGCGCGAGGAGCGGCGCCCGGTCGCGCGGGAGATCGCCACGTGCTGGCCCTCGTCGAGGCGCAGCAGCTGGGACAGCGTCAGCTCGAGGCCGGCGGCGATCTTCGCCGCCACCGCGAGCGTCGGCGAGGTCTCCCCGCGCTCGACCTGGGACAGCATCTGGGCCGAGACGCCGGAGCGGTCGGCGAGGTCGCGCAGCGAGAGGGACATCGCCTCGCGCAGCGCGCGGATGCGCGGGCCGACCGCCGGAGTCGTCGGGGGGGCCATGGTCGCCATGCCTCGTACGCTATCACGGACGATTGTAAATCAGCGTCTTGAGGTCGCGCGCAACCTCCACCGCTTCGGCCAGGAGTTGGTCTTCGGTGATCCGAACCACGTGGAAACCGTGCGCCCCAAGGCGTCGATCACGCCTGCGGTCCTTGCGAAAGGCCCGCCTGGTGCCGTGGGATTTGAACCCGTCGAGCTCGCCGATGAGCTTCGCCTCGCTCCAGAGGCAATCGACCTGAAAGCGATCGTCGTCGATCGAGATCCAGGCGTTCAGGCGCGGCCGAGGGATCCGATGGGCATCGAGGAAGGGGAGGAAGAGCTCCTCGAGCGTGCTCCGGACCCTTCCGCCGGGGTCCTCCCTGAGGCGCCGGAGGCAGAAGGCGACGATCGGCGCGCCCTTGTGGCGTGGATATCTCCCGAGGAGCACCGGCAACGAGACTGCCTCGTAGATCCGGAGGTATTCCATCTCCCGGAGCGCGCTCTCGGCCGCCGCGGCGCCTCTTTCCGCGGCGAGGTCCAGGACGGTCCGGGCCGCCGAGGTGACCGGGATCCCGTCCCGGACCGTCACCTCGTCGACCGGAAGCACCGAGAAATGGCGGCGGATCGACCGTTGCGAGCGCGTCTTCCGCGGCACGGTCACGTGCGCCTCCCCTGTCCCGGACCCCCAGACCTCCCAGAGCGCGGCCGCCGATCGATGGCTCAGCACCGCTCCGTCCCCCGAAGCGAGCACCGCCGCCATCCACCGCCCCCGCCTCGTCACCGCATCGTGCCCCACGGCGTAGACACCGAGATGAACGCGATGGAGCCTGCCGATCCGGACCAGTCGATCGATCGAATTCCCGGAAAGTCCCAGCCCTTCCACCTGTCGCCGCCCCACGACGCCGTGCTGACGCCTCGCAATCTCGGCCAACTCCCGACTCACACCCCTCCAAGGGAGGTGAGCGTCTGCATTTACCCCCGTATAGGAGGGGTAAATGCAGACGTTGCGGCCGTTACGGGCCGGGGGTACGTTCGACGGCGGCTTCGGCGGTGGCCGCCTCGGCCTCGCGGGTCGCGGCGCCTTCGAGGGAGTTGGACAGGGCCCGCAGGTAGGCGCGGGCGCTCGCCTCGATGATGTCGGTGGCGACGCCGGAGCCCGAGGCCAGGGTGCCGTCGGTGCGGAGCTGGCAGGTCACCTCGCCGAGGGCATCGTCGCCGCCGGAGACGGCCTCGACCGTGTATTTGGCCAGCTCGCTCTCCACTCCCGTCGCCTTTTTGATCGCCCGGAAGACGGCGTCGATCGGGCCGTCGCCGGTCGATTCGCCGACCACCGTCTCGCCCGAGGGCAGGGTGACGCCGATCTTCGCCAGCGGCTCCCGCTCGCTCGAGGCGGTCACCTCGAAGGAGGCGAGCTCGTGGGCGTCGGCGCGGTCGCGCATCTCGTCGGAGACGATCGCCTCCAGGTCGAGCGCGGTCACCTGCTTCTTGCGGTCGGCGACTTCCTTGAACGCCTTGAAGGCCGAGTTGAGGGCGCCGCCGTCGACCTTGTAGCCCAGCTGCTCCAGCGCGTCTTTCAGCGCGTGGCGGCCGGAGTGCTTGCCGAGGACGATCGAGTTCGACTCGAAACCGACCTCGGTCGCGTCCATGATCTCGTAGGTCGAGCGCTCCTTCAGCACCCCGTCCTGGTGGATCCCGGACTCGTGGGCGAAGGCGTTGCGGCCGACGATCGCCTTGTTGCGCTGTACCTGGATGCCGGTGATGTTGGAGACCAGGCGGCTGGTCGGCACGAGACGCTCGGTGGCGATGCCAGTCGTGCATCCGTAATAATCCTGCCGGGTGCGAAGGGCCATCACGACTTCTTCCAGCGAGCAATTGCCGGCCCGCTCGCCGATGCCGTTGATGGTGCACTCGATCTGCCCCGCCCCGTTCTCGACGGCCGACAGGCTGTTGGCAACGGCCAGGCCGAGGTCGTTGTGGCAATGGATGCTGATGACGGCCCGGTCGATGTTCGGCACGCGTTCGCGCAGCGTGCGGATCACATTGCCCATGTGCGCCGGCGTGGCGTAGCCGACCGTGTCAGGGATGTTGACGGTGGTGGCGCCGGCATTGATGGCGGCCTCGACCACTTCGCAGAGGAAGTCGGGCTCGGTGCGGGCGGCGTCTTCGGGCGAGAACTCGATGTCGTCGCAGTAACCCGCCGCGCGCTTCACGCCGGCCACCGCCCGTTGGATGATTTCTTCTTTGCCCATCTTGAGCTTGAACTCGCGATGGATGGCGCTGGTGGCCAGGAAGACGTGGATCCGGGCCCGCTCGGCATGCTTGAGCGCCTCCCAGGCCCGGTCGATGTCTTGATCATTGCAGCGAGCCAGGCCGCAAATGGTCGACCCGCGCACCGTCTGGGCGATTTGCCGGACCGCTTCAAAGTCGCCCTGAGAAGCGATCGGAAAACCGGCCTCGATGACGTCGACCCCGAGGGCGACCAGGGCCTGGGCGATTTCCAGCTTCTCAGGGATATTCATGCTGGCGCCGGGCGATTGTTCGCCGTCGCGGAGCGTGGTGTCGAAAATGGTGATGCGTCGCGATTCAGACATGGGGTACTTTCCTGCAAGTGCGATAGATACGTCATCTTAACCCACAAAGGCCGCCGCGTGCAGCGGCGGAAACGCTCAAGCGCCGGTCCCAGACCGGCGTGCGTAGCGCCAATCGGGCCCTCGTGGGGGACCAGCCGCGGCGGCGGCACGGACCCAATGGATGACAAGCGGAAAACACCATTGCCTCACATGCAGGAGCTTGATTCAAAGCGGCGGCCGGGCCGCCTGTACGGACAACAAAAAACCCCGAAGCCTGCATTCAGGCTTCGGGGTTCGTATTTTCGCAATTCGGACGGTCGTATCGAGACGTTCGCCTGCGAACCCTAAGCCTGGCGGCTAGCTAGCGCTAGTAGCAACAAAGGCAGTCGGGCGGCTAAGGTCACGGCAAAATCTCTCGAAAGAACAGGCGGCGGCATTGCCTACCTGACAGCGTAACTCTAGCAAGGGTTCGCGCCAGGGTCAAGTTCGGCCGGCCGCGTTCGCGGGCTCCAGGGCTCCTTTCTCGGCGGCGAATACCGACCACGGATCGCACGGTGGACACGGATGAAGGGGAGGAGCCGCGCTTTGATCGGGCCCTTGTCGCCTCGGCGGCGCTGGGGTCGATCAGGGGCGAGGGCCGGGCTTCGAACAAAGCCGATTATCGGCACGACGAGCCTTCTCGTGCTTGCGCTAGCCGTGCCCTCCGCGTGACCCGTGGTGCTCTGCTGCTCGTCAGTCATCGCGGCTGCGCCAGGCCGCCCGGGATTGATTGAATGCCGAATTCGTCGTCGTAGGCGGCGGAGATGATCAGAAAGTAGAGGGGCAAGGTGAACAGGATGCCGACGTAGCAGGCGTACATGCCAAGCATACCGATCAACATCGCCAAAAAGCTGATAAGCACGCGCTCCCAGAAGCGGACCCGCGTTACCCGCCAGCTCTCGCCCAGCGCCGTGGAAAAGTTATAGCCGCGGTCGGCGATCAGCGGCATGACGAACATGGTGCGCGCATTGATCCAGAACGACCAGATAATCATGGCGAAGATGAAGACAATCTCGAGCGCAAAGAAGCCCATCAAGAACAAGCCGCCGCGCTGGTTGGGCTCCATCTGGCCCGGTCCCCCGGCCGATGCAAACAGCAGCAAGCCCGGGACGGCGATCAGTGCGAATAATAGTGCGGGCGCCATCTGCAACAGCAGCATCGCCAGGCCGGCCCACATGGCCGACGCCAGCTCCTCCCAGCCGCGATTCAGATCCGAGCTTTCGACCGGCCAACCGCGCAGGTTTCGGAAAGCGCACATATACAGGCCGCAGGCCAGAGGGCCCTGCGCCAGCAGGTATGGAATCACGCAAGCCACGTAGCAGCCAACCGCGATCAGCCCGCTGAGCAGCACGGGAACCAGCCAGGCGGACCATTGAGACGTATAGGCGTTGAACGCCCGGTTCAATTGGCCGCCGAAGTTGGAACCGCCGGCCGGACTTGCGCGGCTAGCGAACGGACTGCCTGCGTACACTTCGCCGCCGCCGTTTCGCGCCAAAGGCGGCGCCGGCGATTGAAACGGGTTGGCGTCGTCCGGCCGAGGCGTATCGTTCATGCGAAAAGCCCTTCATGCCAGCGGCGCCGGGTCGAATGCGTCGACGCGCTGCTGACCGCATTCGTTGCAAGCCATACAACCATTTCGCTTGGCAAGCCGCGGTCTTGAACGTAAGATGCCGGCGATTTCTTGCCGATGAAACTCTCGGGCGATCTGTTTGCCCGGCGTTTATCATCGGGCAAGCCGTCGCGGTTGTAAATCTCCCAGTCTAATTTGGCAGACCTGCTTAACTTATGGCGGGCGAGCATCTCGATTTATCGAGCGACGCCTTTCCGCCGCCGGACGAGCCGGCGACGAGGCAAGGCCGTCGATTTGTCGGCGTCCATTTCGCCTGTTGCGACATCTACAGCCGCATCTATCTTTCGCCCGACCGCGCCGCTTACCAGGGCCATTGCCCTCGCTGCGCCAAGAAGGTCTTAATCCGCGTCGGCCCTGGAGGGACGAATTCGCGGTTCTTCACCGCGTATTGAACGCAGGGCCAGGTCGGAGAGTTCAGAGTCCACAGTCTCCCTGGCCTCCGCCGTTGGATTTTGGACCTTCGCCCGCAGTGCTAGCACGCGTCACGGTGCATGGTTTGCATAGAATGAACTTACCCAGCTTGCCTGCTTGGCTGGCGGCCGTGCGGCCGCTGGCTTGAACGAGCTGGGATAGTTTCAAGCTGCCGTTTCGGGTACCCTCCCGCTCGCAAGCGTGCGCCGCCAATGGATCGACGCCATGGATTACGAAATACAACGCTGCACTCGGCATTGCGCCGTCAGCGGCCGTGAATTCAACGAAGGGGAAGAGTTCTACTCGGTGCTGGTTGCCGAAGGCAGCGCCGTACGTCGTTATGACTACGCCCTCGATGCCTGGAGCGGCGCCCCGGAAAAGGCGTTGGGTTTCTGGAAGTCGCGCATGCCGGCGAAAGACGCCAGCGCCTCGAAGCCGAAGCTGGCGCCGGGCGAGGTCATGCTGCAGTTGTTCACGGAATTAGAAGGCGCGGCGGACAAGGCCGATATGCGATACGTGCTGGCGCTATTGATGATTCGTCGCCGGCTCTTGCGCCTGGAAGAGACGCAGCATGATGAAGCGGGGCAAGAAACGCTGTCCTTGTATTGCCCGCGGGATGAGAACCTTTACGAGATACCCGTCGTAATGCCTGACGAAGTTCGCGCACAAGAGATTCAAGAGGAGCTGGGCAAGCTGTTGTTCGCCAGTTCCTCGTGAATCCGTTTTTCGCGGACTGCATCATCGCGGCGTTTGAAGAGCAAGCGACTGCTGACAGGCAAGATGCCAGAGGCTGGTGATTCTCGGAGTACCGATCGTGGCTCGACAATCGCAATTCTGGCTGCTGTTGCTGACGATGCTGGTTTCGGCCAGCGGCGCCAGTTGCCCGCAGTTTATTTACATGAACCGCGCCGCCGGTCCGCGCGTGCTGCCAGAGGCGCCGACCATGACGGACGTGATGCGCGTGGTCAACGGCAATACGGGCCTGGTGCAGTCGCTGTATACGGAACATGCGAGCGTGAGCGTGCCGTTGATGGTGTCTTTGCGCGCGCGGCTGGCGGTGGAACGGCCGCGGCGTTTGCACTTGTGGGCCGACACGCGATTTACCGGCCCGGAAGTCGATCTAGGGAGCAATGACGAACTGTTCTGGTTCTGGGCCAAGCGCAACCCGATGCCGGCGATCTTCTACTGCCGGCACGACCAGTTTTCAACCAGCGCTGCGCGGAGCGTATTGCCGGTTGAACCCGACTGGCTGATCGAGGCGCTCGGATTGACGACCTTCGATCCGAATGTCGCACATCGCGGGCCGACTCCGGTCGGCGGGCGGCTGAGGATTGAGACGCCGCTGCAGACCTTGCAAGGGCCGATGACCAAAGTCACGTTTGTCGACGAATCGCAAGGCTGGGTCTTGGCGCAGCACCTCTATGACGCGCAAGGCAAGCTGGCCGCCAGCGCCGTGTCGAGCCATCATTGGCGAGATCCGGGAACCGGGGCGGTGCTGCCGACGCGGATCGAATTGCAAACGCCTGCGACGGATACGATGCAGCAATTCTCTTTGCGGCTGGAATTGAATGACCTGCAAGTCAACAAGTTGACCCCCAACCCGCAGTTGTGGACCATGCCCACGATTGAGGGTTTCACTCCGCTGAACCTCGCCGATCCGAATTTACGAGTCGGCTCGCCTCCAGCCGCCGGCATGCCAGCCGGGGCTCCGGCTTCCGTTGGCGCCCCTGCTGGCGCGGCTCGGCCGCTACGGCCCCAAGTGCGGTACTGAGCGGGAGCGGACGCCACGGGGAGCAGGAACCGCTAGTCTCCGCTCATCAGAGGCAGAAAGATCGAAGACGACGCGGCGGTCCGTCAGGGCGCCATGCAAGGCCTTCTTCCTGGCTGGGACTGAACCCCCGTTGTCGGCGAGCGCGCCCCCCGGCGGATTGCTGATTAGCAGTTGTGCTTGGCGCCAATTCTGCTACCAATTACGAATATCGAACGCCGCC
>DASZUH010000310.1:0-11333 GCA_035547715.1 Solirubrobacterales bacterium | reverse complement strand
GACATCAGTTTGAACTGAAGTCAGGTGTATCAACCTGCGGTTGACTAAGCCGCGGCCGTGGGCTACGGTCCTGAACTGAGTTTGTCTCAGTTAGAGGGCTTCGCCTTGGGTGGGCGGAGCCGGACGAAGGGAGAGATGTGGACCGGCCGAGCCGTTGGATCAGCGTCGCGTGTTGTCTCGTTTTGACCGCAGTTGTCCTCGCCGCCTGTGGTGGCGGTGGAAGCTCGTCGAGCAGCGAAGCGACGGGCACGGGGAGTTCAGGGACGGAAGCGTCCGAAACGACCGAAGCGTCCGAAACGAGCGAAGGCGGCGGCGAAACTGCGTCCGTCCCCCGCCCGCCCGAAAGCCCGCCCGACGAAATCCCGATCACCATCCCGCTCAAATCGAAGCCGCCGGCGGGCAAGAAGGTCGTCTTCCTACAGTGCGAAATCCCGACCTGCGGCTTCTACGTCCCCGGTCTCGAAGCGGCGACGAAGAAACTCGGCTGGTCGCTCGAAAAGCTGGTCTTCAAATCGGAAGACCCGGTGCCCGGCATCGAAGCGGCGATCGCCAAACACCCCGACTACATCGCGATCACCGGCGTGCCCGTGTCGGTGATCAAGCCACAGCTCGCGCAGGCGGCAAAGCTCGGGATCCCGGTCATCTCCTGCGCCGACCCGGACGAACCGGCCGCCGGCGGATTCGCCGCCCAGTGCGGTGGCACCCTCGTCCGCGAGGCCGAATACATGGGCGCCTGGATGATCAACGACTCTGGCGGCAAAGCCCACGTCCTCGGCGTGACGATCCCGATCTACCCGGTGCTCGAATCGGAGACGAACTACTTCACCGGCGAATTCAAGGAACTCTGTCCCGAATGCGTCTACGAAGAGCTTGACATCACCACCGCCAACCTCGGCGCCGGGAACGTGCCCCAGGAAGTGGTCGCCTACCTCCAGGCGCATCCGGGCATCGAATACACCTACAACACCTTCGGCGCCACTCCCGGCATGAGCGCGGCCCTCGACCCGGCCGGATTCGGTGACGTGAAGCTGACCGGCGGCCCCGCCGAACAGGCGACCATCGAGGAAATCGCCAAGGGCAAACAGGCCGCCTGGACCACCAACGGCAACGAGTACGACGGCTGGGTGATGATCGACGCGATGGCCCGCCTCGCCAACGGCGAAGAACTCAGCCCGAAGTACCAGGAAGAGATCTTCAGCGATCCCACCTGGGTGATCTCATCGCCGAAGGCGGCGGAATCTCTTAAGCCCGACGAATACATCTGGCCCGGACCGACCGGCTTCGAGGAACATTTCGAAGAACTCTGGCAGCTCGGCTGAGCGTTTCCCGAGGCCGTCACTCGGAGAAGTAGGGGATGTCGGTGGCTTGTCGGACGAGCGGCCGACATCCCCACGCGTCGGAACGCGCCACGGCGAGCAGCCCGCCGAAGTGCCCTACGTCCTGCCCTATACTGACCTCACCATGCGCAAGACCAGCGTCTACCTGGATGACGAGCAGGCTGACCGCCTCGCCCGGCTGGCCCGCGCCGAGGGCCGCCCCCAGGCGGCGATCGTCCGCGAGGCGATCTCCGCCTACCAGCCGAGACCGAAGCGCGATCGGAACTTCGCCCTTGCCGGCAACTTCGAGCGCATCGACGCCGACTCCCGGCCGATCTCGGAGATCCCCGAGGACGAGCTGATGCGCGGCTTCGGCGAGTGACCCTGATCCTCGACGCGGCACCGCTGGTCGCCTCGGCGGACTCCAGGGAGCCCCAGCTCGAGGCGCTGCTCAGGATCCGCGACGAGGAGGAGGGCCCCTTGGTGTTGCCCGCCCCGGTGGCGGCCGAGGTCGACTACCTGCTCGGCGTCCGCTTCGGCGAAGCGGCCCGGCGCGCCTTCCTCGGCGACATGGCCGCGCAGCGTTACGAGGTCGCGTGCCTGGAACCCGGCGACTACGGGACGGTCGCCGAACTCGACGCCCGCTACGCCGATCTCGGCCTCGGCCTCGCCGACTGCTCGGTCGTGGTCCTCGCGGAGCGCTACGGAACCCGGCGCCTGCTCAGTTTCGACGAGCGCCATTTCCGCACGGTGGTGCCGCTCCAAGACGGATCGTTCACGCTCTTGCCGGCGGACCTCTGACCGGATCGGGTCCCGCGGTTACGGTCGAGGAGAGGAACGGCGGCGGACCTCCCCGCCTTCGGTGCCATTCGGTGCAGTGACGCCGAGCCGTTCGAAGACGTTGTCGAGCAGCAGATCCGCGACGCGCTCCCGCTTCGCCACCTGGCCTCGCCTCCCCGCTTCGACGGTCGCATGCTGATCGGTACGGACTGACGTCGCCTCCGATGCCCGCGGCACGTTGGTGCGATCCCGGCGGGGACGAGAGATCTCCTTGGGTGGGTTGATGCTCCACGCGATCTTCAAGCAGATGATTCTTGACCCAGACACTCGACAATGCTTTAAGATTCATGCGTGTTCCATGAACAGCTAGCCTGGTACCTAGCCGGGCCTACCCTCGGAGTTTGCGTGGTCGTCTGCCGTCTCCTTTTCAACGGACGGTTGGGGGTGACGGGCGGATTCTCGGAGCTGATCGGGCAGATTGGCCGGCGCAGCCTCGAGTTCGACTGGCGTGGGTGGTTCCTGATCGGGGTCGTCCTTGGAGGGACGCTGTTCATGGCCTTGGCGGGAGGGAGGCTGTTCGATGGCTACGGTTGGCTCACCGAAACCTTCCACGGCGCCGGAGGCGGGATCGCGATCGCCGCCATCCTCTTCGGCGCGGGCGTCCTGATCGGCTACGGCGCGAAGCTGGCCGGTGGCTGCACCTCCGGCAACGGGCTCTCGGGGGTCTCGTTGCTCTCACCCGCCTCCCTGGTGGCCACGGCCACGTTCTTCGGCACCGCGATCGTCGTCAGCTTCCTGATCAAGGCGTTGATCTAGGTGCGGCCCAGGCTCGCCGCGGCGGCGGTCGGGATCATCTTCGGCGTCACCCTCTGCTGGAGCGGGATGAGCAACCCGGACGTGATCCGCCAGGCCCTGCTCTTCGAACGCGCCTACCTCTTCCTCTTCTTCGCCTCGGCGGTTGCCGTCGCCACGCTGGGCACGGCGACCATCCGCCGCCTGCGTCGCCGCGCCGTCCTCGCCGATGCCCCGCTGGTCTTCTCGCGCGAGCGGCCGACCCGCCGCCACATCATCGGCAGCCTCATCTTCGGCGTCGGCTGGGGCGTCGCCGACGCCTGCCCGGGGCCGATCGCCACCCAGGTCGGCCAGGCGATGCCGTGGGCGGCGTGCACCCTCGCCGGGCTGGCCCTCGGCATCGCGCTCTTCCTCCGGGCCGGTCGCACCGAGACCGAGCCCCCGAGTGACGTGCCCGCGGGCGTCGGCACCGCCTCGCATCCGCCCGCCCCCGCCCCGGTGCCGAGCGGGGTCCGGTGAGGCCCTCAGCCGACCAGGTCGATGGGCGCCTCGTCGACCGGCGGCGGGGAGACGCCGAGGCCGTGGCAGAGCTCGAGCGCGACCTCCTCGGCCTGGACACGGATCTCGCCGGCGGCCGTCGTCTCCCAGAGTTGGCCGCGCAGCGGTGGGCCGAGCGTGTAGATCGGGGTGCGGGCACTGCCGGAGCGGTCGACCAGCGCGCCGCAGGAGGCGGCGCGCACGCCGAGCCCCAGCGGGTCGGGCACCGCGAGGCCGTCTTCGATCGCGGCGGCGACCAGCCCGCCCGCCTTGCGGATGTCGGTGCCCGGACCCGTACAGCAGATGATCTGGGCGGCGTGGACGGTCGTCTCGCCCTCCTCCTGCGCCAGGGTCACGTCGATCGAATCGTCGCCCGCGGTGGCCGCGGCGATCCGCGCGGCGAGGAAGCGCAGCCTGCCTGCCTGGCTGAGCCACTCCAACTCGACCTTCGAGTCGGGGGCGATGCGGTGGCGGCGGACGTCCCATTCGCGCGCCATCTCGGCGATGAAGCGCCGGCGGTCGGCGAGCGAGAGCGCCTGCCAGAAGGTGGGGACGCACGGGCGGATGCCGTCGACCACTTCCCGCCAGCCGTATCCCTCCGACCTCATCCGGCGCCCGTGGCTTTCGAGGAAGCCGCGCATCGCCACCAGCGGCAGGGGGCGGCTCGGCAGGCTCGGGGAGGGCGCCGGTTCGTGCCAGCCCGGGAGGCTCGTGTGGGGCACGAGGCCGCTGCGGGAGATCGCCGTGATCCTTCCCTTCGGCGCCTTCCTGGCGACGGTCAGCGCGACGTCCACGGCGGTCAGCGAGCTGCCGACGATCAGCGTGTCGCCTTCGTCGGCGATGCCTTCGAGCGCCCCCGGCGCCCAAGGGTCCCTGATCACCCGGGGGTCGTCGGGCAGTCCCGGCACCCCGGCCGGCGGCAGGTTCCCGGTCGCGATCACGGCCGCGTCGGCGTCGACCGTGTCGCCGTCGCCGAGCTCGACCAGCACGCCGAGGACCCCCGGCCCGGTGCGAAAGAGCCGCCGCGCCTCGGTCGCCATGAGGTCCACCCGGGCGGCCCCCGAACGCGCGCACTCGTCGCGCAGGAGCTCGCGAAGGTACTGGCCATAGAGGCGGCGCGGCAGGTACTCCTCGTGGCCGACCGGCCGTTCGAGCTTCTGCGAGGCCCAGGTCACGAGATGGAGCGGGGCGCGCTCGAAGGCGCTCATCCTTCCCGCCGGCACGTTCAGCCGGTGCTGCGGATCGGCGGTCGAGTAGGCGACGCCGGGGCCGAAGTCGCCGCTCCGCTCGATCAGGACGATCCGCAGCGGCCGCGCCGCGTAGCGCAGCAGGTTCGCCGTGACCAGGGTGCCCGAGAGACCACCGCCGATCACGGCGACGGTCGGCAGGCGCGGGTTCATCCGCCCACCGCGAGGTCGATGCCGTGAGCGGCCAGGTCGGGTATCCCGCCGGGACCGACCCGGCGCGCCTCGTGTCCCTGCCGGCGCAGCCAACTGGCCGCGAAGGCGGCTCGGGCGCCGCTCATGCAGGCGACCGCGAGCGGGGCCCCCGGCAGTCGGTCGGCGTCGCGCAGGAGGTGCAGCGGCAGGTGGACCGAGCCCTCGACGTGGCCCTCCTCCCACTCGGCGCGCTCGCGTACGTCGACCACGACGAACCCGTCCAGTCGCCGGGCCAGCTCGCCGGGGCCGATGCTCGGCTCGCTGTGAAGCCGCAGGCCCGCGGCGCGGAGGTCGGCGACCCCGCCGGGCACGGTGCCGAGGATCCCGTCGATGCCCACGGCGCGCAGCCGCAATGCCAGGTCGGCGCAATCGTCCTCGCCGTCGGCGAGGACGACGATCGGAGCCTCGGGGTCGATCACCCAGCCGGCCCGGGTGCCGAGGCCGCTGCCACCGAGGGGCAGGTTCACCGAGCCCGGGAGATGGGCGGCCTCGAAATCGGCGGCCGCCCGCCCGTCGACCAGGATCGTCCCGGGACGCTGCCCCAGCGCCTCGCGGACCTCCTCGGCCCCGAGTGCCCGCAGGGGCGGGGGAGGGGGCGGACCGCCGGCGTTCCGCGCCACGACCCGCTCGACCGTCGGCGGGCGCGGGGGAACCTTCTCCATCAGCGCACGAAAGAGCTGATCGCCGTCCGCGCAGCTGACCAGCGGGTTGGCGAGGCGCTCGAAGCCGATCGTCGAACTGGTTTTGGCGGACAGCCCGGGGCCGCCGCAGAGCGAGCCGCCGACGTGTCCCGGCCAGACCTCGACCCCGTCGCCCAGCTCGCAGAGGCGTGCCAGGGTCTCGTGCAGAGCGTGGGACCCGTCGCGTGGATCGACCGCCAGGTCGGGTCGGGCGAGGTCGCCGACCAGGAGCGAATCGCCGCTCAGGAGCAGCCACGGCATCTTGCCGCGTGCCGAGTCGGTCACCGCGAGCGCGATGTGCTCGGGACGGTGCCCGGCGGCGGCGATGACCTCGATGGCCACCGCGCCGACCTCGATCACCTCGCTCGCCGCGAGCGCCTCCTCGCCCTCGCCCCAGGGCACGCGGATCCGCGCACCGGTGGCCGCGGCCAGTGCCTCCCGCCCGGAGACGTGGTCGGCGTGGGTGTGGGTCTCGAGGATCGTCTCGAGGCGGGCGTCCTCGGCCGCGAGGCAGTCGAGGTAGCGCCCGGTGTCGATCCCAGGATCGACGACGACGGCCCGGCCCTCGCAGCCGAGCACGTAGGAAGCGCAGCCCAGGTCCGGGTCTAGAAGTTGGTGGAAGAACATCGATTTCCCCTGTCCTGATTTCTTGATGATGTCGATTCACAAAGTCAACAAGCGCTATATTACCGCGCCGATGAGCACCCGAGTGGGAAGAGATCGAGGGTCCCGTCGGCGCGCTCGATGCCGCCTGTCGCTCGTCGCCATGGCCTTCCTCTCGCTCGCGCTCCTCCTGCTCGGGGCCGGGGGAGAGGGCACGGCGCTCGCCGCGGGCAACGCCTCGCGCGCCGCCGCCTTCCTCGAGTCGGCCCAGAACTCAGATGGCGGCTTCGGCGCGAAGCAGGGCGACGGCTCGGATCCGATCGCGACCCTCTGGGCCTCGCTCGCGCTCGAGGCGGCCGGCAAGAACCCGGGCGACGAGTTCCTCAAGAACGGCCACAGCGCCGATCAGTACATCGCCGCCCACAGCGGCGAGACGACCTCGCTCGAAGGGCTGGGCCTGATGGCCCTGGTCGGCTTCGGGGGCCGGTTTCCCGCCGGCCACTACGGCGACCCGGTGGCGAAGATCACCGCGGCGCTGAGCGAAGAAGCGCTGCGTCAGGACCCCGAGGGAGCCGCCATCGCCGCCCTCGGCCTGCTCGCGGCGGGCACCCCGGAAGCCGAGGAACTGGCGGCCTCCACCGCGCGGACCCTGCTCGAAAGGCACACCTCGGACGGTGCCTGGGGGCCCTCGGGCAACGCCGACAGCGCCGCCACCGCGCTCGCGCTCCAGCTGATCGCGAAGACCGGTGTGGCGAACGCCGAAGACCCCGTCGTCGCCGGTGCCGTCGAATACCTGAAGGCGGCCCAGGCGAACGACGGCGCGATCGCCGCCTCGACCCGGATCGCCTCGGCGGGCGGCCACGGCTCGGTGCCGGCGACGGCCTTCACGGTGCAGGCGCTCGCCGCCCTGGGCCTGCCGCCGATCACGACCGAAACCGGCAAGACCGTGCGCTACGGGCTGACCCAGTACCAGCAGCAGTCGACCGGCGGCCTCTCCTCCGACGGCTCGATCTACAGCCCGGTGCGTCCCTCGGTCGCCGAAACCGCGATGGCCTTCCCCGCCTTCAACGGTGACACCTTCCCGCTCACGCCGGTGGCCGCGGTCACCGCCGGGCCGGAAGCGGCGAAGAAGGGGACCAAGGCGTCGAAGGAAGCCGGCGAGGGCCACGACACCGAATCGAATCGGGTCAGCAGCGGCACCTCGAAGACCGGCGTCAGCTCCTCGACCGGCACCGAAACCGAATCGAACCCGGGTGCCTTCGAAAAGGCGCGGGCCGAAAGCGCGGGCCACACGGCCGGCAAGAAGGCCTCGGCGAAGCCCGAACGTAAAGGCAAGAAGGGGGAACCGGAAAAGGAGAGGCCGAGGCAGAAGTCGGCGAACGGCGGCGAAGGGTCCGGCGGCCCGCAGGTCTCGGGAACCGTGGTCGGAACCGAATCGGCCCCGGCGCTGAAAGCGAAGGCGGGCGCGCTCGACGACGGCCTCTCCAACAAGCAGAAAGCGGTGATCGCGCTGGGCGTGCTGCTGGCGGCGCTGCTGGTCGCGGGGGTCGTCGCCGAGCGGATGCGCCCGCGGCCCGCGGGGGCGCCGCCGCTCGCCCTCGCCGCGACGGGCGCGGTGCTGCGGCCGACGGGTCGCGGCCTCTGGCGCGCCGGCGGGTTCGCCGCCCGCCACGCGGAGACCGGCTCCCGGTTCACCGTGCGCCGGCGGCCGGCCCTGATCGCGCTCGCCGCGATCGGCGTGGCGCTGGTCGTCTTCCCGCTCGCGACCGGCATGTTCGGCAAGGCGCCGAAGGGCGCGACGATGGTCTCGGCCTTCGCTCCTTATATGGAGCAGCAGCGGCTCGACGGCTACGTCCACGACTTCGACCAGGTCAAGGACTTCGCCGCCGAGCTCCAGACCAAGGCCCCGGCGCTCCTCCTGCCCGGCGTCAAGGACGCCGAAGAACGCAAGGAGCGTTTCCTGAAGCAATCGCCGGAGGCGGCGCTCTTCCTCACCCAGTGGCCCAAGGTCGACCACACGCTCGGCGGCATGCTCGGCACCATCCAGGCCAACCGCGGCAACTACGAGGCCGTCGCCGCCCTGCCCTCCTTCCGGCTCTTCCCCTGGTTCTTCGTCATCCCGGGGGCGCTGCTGATCGCGCTGGCGCTGGGCGGGCTCCTCTTCGCCCGCCGTCGGCCGCGCTCCTGGGTGCCCGTCCGCCGCGCCGCGATCGCGATCGGCGTCTGCCTCTGCCTGGCGCCGCTCATCTTCGGCATGTTCTCGCGGGCGCCGCGGGGGCAGGCCATGGTCTCGGCCTTCAAGACCGTGGAGACCCGCAAGCTGGTCGAGGAAGTGCAGAGCGACTTCGGCACCGTGGCGATCGGCCAGGGCGTGGTCGCCGGCGAAATCTGGCCGAAGCTCGAAGCCGGCGGCCTCTCGGCCGGGCAGATCGCCAAGAAGCTGCCGGCGAGCGAGGACCTGAACAAGAACTGGACCAAGATCCTCAACGACCTCACGCCGATGATCGGCGTGATGAGCGACAACGTCGCCAACTACCGGGCGGTGGTGGCGCTGCCGCCGTTCGGGCTCTTCCCCTGGCTCTTCCTCGTGGCCGGCCTCGCCGCGCTCGGCCTCGCCCTCGTCGCGGGACGGATGGCGAGCGCGCAAGGCACTCCGCCGCCGGCGCTCCCGCCCGAGCGGTCCGGGGGCGGCGCCGAGCCGCCGCGCCCGGCGCCTCCCGCGCCCCCGACTGCCCGCGCGCCGCGTCCTGAGCCGGTCGCGCCCGTCGCCGCGATGGCGAACGGCACCGGCTCGGTGCCGGCGGGCGGGGCCCTGTCCGTTGAAGACCACCGACCAACCAAGGAGTAATCGACGTGTCACACCGTTCCCCTCGCAACACCGCCGCCGTCCTCGCCGTTCTCCTGGCCGCCGTCGCCGCACTGTTCGCGGCCGCCTCCGCATCGGCGGCCAAACAGGAGTTGAACGGGACCTTCCTCGTCTCGCCGGGCAAATCCGTCGCCGGGAAGTCGGGCGTCAAGGTAAGCGGCTCCTACTTCCGCATGATCTACCCGAAGGGGAGCGTGACCAAGGGGCCCTTCTTCCTGAACTCGAACTCCAAGGCGATCGACAAGACCTACACCCTGTTCGTACCGGGTATCGACGGCGGCCTGCGCACGGGCTCCTTCCAGCCGATGCCGAGCCCGCCCTTCGCTCCCAACGGCTTCTCGCTCGCCAACCGGATCGTCCAGCCGCTGCCCTTCGCGGGCATCAACTTCAGCCTCTCGACCGGGCCGACCGACCTGCAGGGCGGCAAGAAGGTGGGGCCGCCGGAGATCTGGGCCTCGGGCACGAAGCTGACCGGTGACCTGCGCGGCTTCACCGCCTCCTGGAACAGCATCTACTTCAACCAGGGCTCGCCGAAGCCGGAAGGCAAGCTCGTCGGCTCGACCGAGCCGGTGACCGGGACCTACGACCCGAAGACCAGGCACTACTCGATCGAATGGGTGAGCCTGATCGTCGGCGGGCCGTTCAACGAATTCGCCGGCTACTGGCACTTCGAAGGCACCTTCAAGCCGAAGGGGTAGATGATGAGCGCACTGCAGAACGCCCTGCCGGCGGCGACCTCCGACAACGTCACCCAGGCGCTCTCCGGCCTCTCGGAAAGCCTCGAGCAGCCGGTCCACATCGGGGCGGTGATCCTGCTCGGGCTCCTGGCGCTCGAGCTGGGTCGCCTGGTGACCGAGGTCTGGCGCCGCCGGCGGCCGAAGGCACGCGGCCTGCAGGCGGTCGCCGAAGCGGCGCTGGCCGAGCCCTCCGAGGCGCCCCGGATCGCCCGTGGCGCGCCCGGCCCGGCGGCCGAGCGGGCGGTGCTCGAGCTGGCCGCGGCGGCCGGTGACCCGCGGCGCACCGAGGAGGCGCTCGCGGACTTCGAGCTGCGGGTCCAGCGCCGGCTCAGCCACGGCAAGATCCTCGTCCGCGGTGGGCCGGCGCTCGGGCTCATGGGGACCCTGATCCCCCTGGCCCCGGGCCTCTCCGCGCTCGGCGAAGGCGAATTCAAGATCCTCGCCGCCGACATGCAGGTGGCGTTCGCGGCGACCGTGATCGGCATCCTGGTCGGCACCGCGGCCTTCGCGCTGACGATCTACCGAACCCAGGCCTACACCGAGGACCTGGCGGCGCTGGAGCGGGCGGTCGCCAACCACGATCCGGCCGCGCCGCCGCATCACCGCGTCGCGGTCGCGACCGGCGAGCACCTCGAGGCGGCGGCATGAGCCGGGTCGGGCTCGGCAGGCACGGTCCGGTCGATGCCGACGTCGGCGACCCGCTCGACAGCCTCGTCAACCTCTTCGACCTCGGCCTGGTGCTCGCCGTCGCCTTCCTGATCGCCGGCCTCAGCCTCGGCGGGGCCGCCCTCGGCTCCAAGGAACACAAGCCACCGCAGGGTGGCAGGCAGACGACGGTCAAGACGCCGAAGACCAAACAGACCGCGAGCGGGGAAGGTGAATCGGTGGGCCAGGTCTACCGCCTGCCCGACGGCCGCCTGGTCCTCGTCGGACCCGACGGGAAGCCGGTCGAACCGTAAGGCCGCGCCAACGATCGATGCACGCGGCGAATTTTCCATACAGTGAATTTTACTTTATTCCCGATTTTTCTGATAAGGTAAGTCGACAATGAAAAATAGAACCCTCTCGTCCAACTCTCGGTCCGCCGGCGGCGAGTCGCCCCTACGGCATCTGTCCGCGCTGTCCCTATTGGTGTTCTTGGCAATGCCGGCGTTCACCGTGTTCGCTGCGAGCACGGCCACGGCAGGTGCGGTGACGAAAGCGCCGAGCGCCGGAGGAACGGTCGCCAAGGTGATGATCTCCAAGGCGACGGCGAACGGCACCAGGGTCACCATCGCCGGCAGGGTGAAGCCTGCCGGTGACGCCTCCGGCCTCTCGCCCACCGACGCAACGGTCCTTCTCACCCTCAAGGGCACGGGGAAGGCGGAGACCTTCAGTGTCCGGCCCGACAACAGGTGGCGCTTCAAGGCGACCAAGGCGACCAAGCTGACCGGGCGCCTCACCGTCACGGCACTGCTCAAGATCGCCGGCAGTCCGGCGGGCAGGCAGGTGAGAAAGAGCTTTGCCGGACCGGCGGCGAAAGCGGCGCCGGTCCACGGCGGCGCCGGCAGCGGCAAGTCCGGAACCGGCGGCGGCGCGTCCGG
>DASZUH010000309.1:0-5281 GCA_035547715.1 Solirubrobacterales bacterium | reverse complement strand
CCCTCAACCTGTCGCCTTTGGTAGCCCAGAGGGCGACCAAAGGCGACAGGTTGGTCCCGACCGCTGGCGGAGGTGACCGAAGGCATGAGGACCCGTGACGAACCGGGCGGGACCGCGACGGAAGCCCGGCGAGCCTCCCGTCCCCGTGACCTTCCCCGGGAACCACGCCGTCGGCGGTCGGGCGGCCCGCCCTCCGGCTGTCGCTTGTTGCGCCATGCGGAACAAGCGACAGCCGGAAGGCGTCGGCGCAGGTTCCGTGACGAAGACCCAGGGGACGTCACGGTCTCGTCCCACCTCCACATCACCGCCACGACGTCCGTGCATTTGTGCCGCCCATGGGGGGCACAAGTGCACGGACGTCCCTCCGCCCGATGTGAACCTGTGACGTTCCGGGCGGAAGGGTCACGGAAGGCCGGAGTTCCTCCCGTCCCTGTGCCCGCCTCCCCACGGAACCCTCACGTCCCGGGCGTCTCGTGGCAAGCGGGCAACCTGCCAGGGCCGCCACGGGACGCCCGGGACGCACCTCGGACGGCCGCCGCGGCCAGCCGCCCCGCCCCCGAACCACGAGACCGAGCCAACCTCCGGCCCCAGAATCAACCGCCTAGCCAGGAACCGGCGCCGCGAAGCTATCGATCAGGGCCAGCAGGACGGTCGTGATCTCGGCTCGGCCGGCGGGGTCGGAGGAGCGGACGAGGAGCATCGCCGCCTCGTCGAGGGCGCCGAGCAGGAGGTGGGCGGTCGGGCGGACCGGCAGGGGTCGGATCTCGCCCGCCTCGATCGCCGCGATCAGGCTCGCTTCGATCAGGCCGAGGCCGTTGGAGGCGGAGATCTCGCGCCAGCGGTCCCAGCCGAGGATGGCGGGCGCGTCGTGGAGGACGATCCGCTGGAAGCCGGGCTCGGCGCACTCGTCGAGGAAGGCGGCGATCCCGGCCTTCATCGCCGCCAGCGGGCTGTGCATCTCGGAGTCGAGGACGACGTGGGCGACGCGCTCGGTCGACTCCGCCTCGATCTGTTCGTAGACCGCCTCGAGCAGGCCCGGCTTGCCGCCCGGGAAGTGGTGGTAGAGCGCGCCGCGGGTGAGCCCCGCCGCCCTGACGATCTCCTCCGCGCCGACGTCTTCATAGCCGCGCGCCGCGAACAGCTCGCGGCCCGCGGCGATCAACGAGGCCCGGGTCGCGGCGGCGCGCTCCGTCCGGCTTCGGCCCCCCGTCGACGCGGGCCGCCTTCCGCGGCGGGCGCCAAGACCATCATCCATACAGTACGTATGTTAGGCCCCGAGCCGTAATTTGCGCGGTACTGGAACCTGCTTCACGAACAACTGTTCGCAAAATCCGCAAAGTGCAGCTTTTTCGTCCGACTGGAGGGTGAACCTTTATGAAACCCCCCTATTGAGGACGGAGAGCCATGTCCAAGCAAATCTTCGACCAAGATCGGCCGCGCAGCACGATGGCCCGTCTGCTCGACGAAGCCTTCGCCGGCTGCGACGAGTGGACCATCGCGCCGCCGGTTCAGCGGCGAAGCACGCTCGACTTCATGCCCCGCGCCGCGAGCTCGTCGAGGATCCTCGGCAGAGCCGACGCGGTGCGCTCCCAAGAGTTCCGCGCGCTGTAGAAGTCCGCGTCGTGCAAGAGGACGATGTCCCCGGGGCGGATCCCGTCGGTCGCCTTGCGGGTGATCGACGCCGCGGTCGCGCGCCGGGTCCAGTCCCGACCCCACCGCGACCAGAGCACCGGCCGCCAGCCGCGTGAGCGGATCGCCCGCAGCCCGGCCCCGCTGAAGATGCCGTAGGGCGGCCGGTAATCGGCGACTGATTGGCCGCTCGCCTCCTCGATCGCCGCCCGCCCGCGTTCGGCGTCGTCCAGCAGCGCCCGCGGCGTCAGCCGCAACTGGTTGCGGTGCCGGTGGCAGTGGAGCTCCACCCGGTGGCCGGCGGCGACGATCTCGGCGGCCAGCGCCGGCCGCCGCTCGACCTGCTCGCCGGCGAGGAAGAAGGTCGCGGTCTGGCCCGCCTCGCGCAGGATCTCGAGGATCGCCGGCGTGCCCTGCGGGTGCGGGCCGTCATCGAAGGTGAGGAAGGCGCCCTCGACTTCCTCTTCGCGCAGGACGACCGGGAGCCGGCGGCCGACCGCGGGGACGATCGGCGCCAGCGCCGGGCCCGCGTGCGGCACCGCCACCGCGAGGGCGAGCGCCCCCGCGCCCGCCGCGCGCCGCGCCGCCGGATGGACGGCGCGGCCCGGCACCCCGTCGCCCCGGCCGGGCGCCCGGCTCAATGCCCGGATTCTTCTTCGGCCGCCGCGGTTTCGTCGGCCGCGGCGCGCGAGGATTCGGTCGGGCCGAGGTTCTTCGCCGCCTGCGTCGCCCCCGGCCGGTCGGGGTCGGTGCCGATGTGGATGCGGCTGGTGACCGGGTTCAGCGGCTTCAGCGGACTCTCGCGGTGGACCGCCGAGATCACCAGGACGACGGCGATGATCGCCAGGCAGGCGACGGCGACGGCGCGCGCCGCCCGCAGCCGCCAGACCGGCTCCTGGCGCACCCGCGGCCGCACCGCCAGCGCCCGCGAGGCGATCGAGGGCAGCGAGGCGAACGAGGAGTCCGGCGAGCGCCGTTCGGCGGCGACGTGGCGGAGCGTCGACTCGAGCTCGTGGTCGGAGCGCGCCACCTCGGCGATCCCGAACCGTTCGAAGGCGGCGTTGTTGGCGCGCAGGTGGCCGGCCGAGAACCCGTAGGAGATCACCGGGCAGCCGCGGATGTGGGCCTCGAGCACGGTGAGGCCGGCGGTTGCGTGGATCATCGCGTCGGCGGCCGCCATCCAGTCGCTCATCTGGTCGGTGAAGCCGAGCACGCGGACCCGCGGGTTGTCGGCGAAGCGGGCTTCGAGCCGCTTCTGGGCGATCTCGTTGCGACCGGCGATGCAGACGACCTCGGTCTCGCCGTCGGCGAGCGCCAGCTCGATCGCCCGCTCCAGGTCCCCCACTCCCCAGCCGCCGCCGGAGACCAGCACCATGCGGGCGTTCAGGTTGACGCCGAGCGCCTCGCGGGCGTCGCGGCGCGTACGCGGGGCGAGGAACTCGGGCGAGATCGGCGGCCGCGTCCACTCCACCGTCCCCGGGCCGACCAGGCGCTCGACTTCCTCGATCGACTCCGGGTGGGTGACGTAGTGGAGGTCGACGCCCGGGTGCGCCCAGTAGCGCAGCCCGGCCAGGTCGGTGATCGCCGACTGCACCGGGATGTCGAGGCGACGCTTCTCGCGCAGCATCCCCAACACCACGGTCACGCCCGGATAGGTCGAGATGATCACGTCCGGCTGGTACTCGTGGACCTGCTTCAGCAGGCCGCGGGCGCCGGTCAGGTACATCAGCTGCATCGCCAGCCAACGGGTCGGCCCGAACTTGGCGATCAGCCAGTACTGGACGTCGAAGACCCAGGGGGCGCGGCGGAAGGTGAAGCGCGAACCGCCCCGCACCACCGCCGACATCGTCCGGCCCATCGCCTCGAGCCCGTTGTCGATCGTCACCTCGGCGCCGGGGACCTCCTTTTCGAGATCGGCCTTGATCATCCGGGCGGGCAGATCATGGCCCTCGCCGATGTCGGCGGTGAGCACGAGGACGCGCGGGTCGCGCGCCTCGCCGGGGCGCGAGGCACCCGCGAGCAACGCCCCGGCGGCGTGTCCGTTGCCGTTCAGCGAGGGCTTCGTGCCGGGGATCGGGTCCGGCGGGCGGGTCGTGCACTTGACCCATTCGACGTACCGGCGGACGCCGTCCTTGAAGGGCGTCTCGGCCTTCCAGCCGAGCTCGTCGAGGGCGCGCTGATTGGAGATCGTCTTGCCCGGGAAGTCACCGGGGCGCGGCGGCGTGTGGGTGATCTCGCAGGTGTCGACGTTTTCCTGCACCCGCTCGGCGATTTCGAGGATCGTCGTGATCTCGTCGCCGGAGAGGTTGTAGGTGCGGCCGGCCGCCTGCGGGGCGAGCGCGGCGACGATCCCGTCGGCGAGGTCCTCGACGTAGATGAAGCTGCGGGTGGTGCTGCCGTCGCCGGCGATCGTCAGCGGCTTGCCTTCGAAGGAGAGGTCGGTGAATTTGGCGACCACGCCGGCGGCGCGGGCGCGCGGGCCGTAGGGGATGCCGAAGCGCAGCACCGTGTACTCGAGGTCGTACAGCTCCGAGTAGCCGGCGCAGTAGGTCTCGCCGGCGAGCTTGGTCGCGGTGTAGAGATGGCGCGGCGCCGGAATCGCGGTTTCCTCGTCGACCTCCTGCTCGGGGCAGTCGCTGTAGACCCAGGTGGTGGAGCCGTAGACGACGCGGCCGACCTTCGCCCGGCAGGCCGCCTCCAGCACCTGCAGCGTGCCGCGCGTGTTGACCTCCTCGGCCAGCACCGGGTCGGCCAGCACGTGGCCGACGTCGGCGACCGCGGCCAGGTGGATCACCGCGTCGCAGTCGCGCATCGCCAGGTCGAGGTTGCCGGGGTCGGTGATCGAGCCGGTGAAGGTCTCGACCTCGAGCGGCGAGTGGTACGGCGAGGCGCTGAGGTCGAAGATCCGCGGGGTCAACCCCTTCTGCATCAGCTTGTCGACGACGTGGGAGCCGATGAAGCCCCCGCCTCCGGTCACCAGGACCCTCATCCCTCAGTCCTCCTTGCCGGCCAGAGCCGCGGCGCGGCTCTCCGGGCGGTAGTAGAGCGGCACGCACCAATGATTCTCGGTCACCCAGTCGGTGTTCGGCAACTCGTCGGAGCGGTCCATGATCCGGTGGCAAGGCTGGTCGTAGACCTTGCCGGTGCTCTTCTCGATCTCGGCGAAGACGATGTACTTGTAGAGGCCCGAGGTCATCCCGTCGGGGAGCTCCAGGCGGGCCGGGTGGACGGGATCGAGGTGCTCGCGCGCGTAGTCGTTCTTCCAGGCGACGATCTCCTCCATCCGCTCGGCCTGGACCAGCGCCAGCGCCGCGGTGAACTCGTTCATCCGGAAGTTGAGCCCGTCGACCTGGTGGTCGAACTTGCCGTAGTTGCGGAACTTGCGCGCGTACTCGATCAGGTCCTCGTCGCCGGAGACGAGCACGCCCCCCTCGCCGCTGGAGATCGTCTTGGTCGCGTAGAGCGAGTAGACGCCGGCGTCGCCGAAGCCGCCCGGGCGACGGCCGTTCCCGTCGGCGCCGTGGGCATGGGCGCAGTCCTCGAGCAGGAAGATCCCGTGGTCGCGGCAATAGGCCGCGATCCGCTCCGAGTCGAAGGCGAGGTGGCCGCCGACGTGGACGAGGATCGCGGCGCGCGGCCGGTGTCGCTCGGC
>DASZUH010000308.1:0-6942 GCA_035547715.1 Solirubrobacterales bacterium | reverse complement strand
GCGTCGGACCGGCGCATCGAGATGGTGCCCGCGCCGGGCCCCGAGTACCGATCGCTCACCTTCGCCGCGACCTGGCCTTCCCCGCCGCCGACGAAGGTGACCGCGGGCGGCGAGTTGTCGACCTCGATCTGGACTCCGGGGCCGCAGCCCTGGTCGCCGGCGAAGTCGGTCGCGCAGCCGCCGAGCGCGTGGGCGCCGTCGGCGAGCCGGGTCGTGTCGACTTCCGCCGACCCCGTCGACGTCGACGGACAGGGCTGCATCCTCGTCGCGCGCACCTCGTTTTCGATCAGCCGCGCGGCGCAGGTGGGCGCGGCGGTGAGGACCGGTGCCCCGTCGATCGTCGCCGTCTCGCCGGCGACGCCCGCGCCGAGGTCCGCGGCCGCGAGTTCGAGCGGCACCGTCCCCCGGTGCCAGCCCGCCGCCGCCAGCGTCCCGCCGAGCCGGGCCTGGGGCGGCTGCTGGTCTTCGAGGACGAAGACGATCGCGCTCACCCTCATCGTCGACGGCGTCGAGCGGACGCAGTCGATCTCGGGCCCGCCGAGGAAGCACTGGACGAATGCCTCGAACGCCCAGGCCTGACCTTCGATCGGCAGGTCGACGACGCCCGGCCCGACGCCCGTGAAGGCGTATTCGAGCAGGTGGTAGAGGCCGCCGCCTTCGACCCCGAGTCCCTCCCAGAAGCCGGTCTGAAGGTTGCCGACCCAGACCAGGTGGACCCCGGCGAAGCGCGTGCCCGACGGCGCGATCCAGCGTGCCCGCGCCTGGCCGAGGAGGCCGTCGGACGCGACCGCCCCTTCGAGCTTCATCCCCGCCACCGCGCCCGGCGGCGCCGGACAGGTGCTCGCGTCGAGGCTGAAGGCGGTGCCGGTGGTCGGCGAGACCGTCGGATCGAGTTCGGCGCCCACTCCCCAGCCGCACTGGGCGACCCGGTAGGTGCCCGCCCGCGCCTCCCCGACCATGGCGAGCATGAGCACCAACGCCAGCCCGACCACCATCGCCGCCACCCGTCCCAGCCCGCCGCGCGTGCCGGCCGTCCGCCCCCGCCTGATCGCGCCCATCGCCCCACCCCCCGTTCGCCGTCGTCTCACGGTCACCTCAAGGGCGCGGCGACCCCGATCTCTCCCCCCTCCACGCCCAGATCGCGCCCGCACCTCGGCCGGAGCGCGCGCTTTGCGAAAATGGCGCCATGGCACTCCCCACGAAAGACCAGGTGAACGAGGCGCTCCGCGGTGTGATCGACCCCGAGCTGCGCCGCTCGATCGTCGAGCTCGGCATGGTCCGCTCGATCGAGATCCAGCCCAGCGGACGCGTCGAGGTGGTGGTCTCGCTGACCACCGCCGGCTGCCCGATCCGCTCCCACTTCGAAGGGGCCGTCGCCCAGCGGGTCGGTGAGCTGGAGGGGGTCACCGAGGTCGCGGTCGGCTTCGACGTCCTCAGCGCCGAGGAGAAAGGCACGCTGCAGCAGACGCTGGGCCGCGGCAAGCTGCCGCAGGGCGCGCTCGCCAAGGTCAAGAACGTGATCTGCGTGTCGTCGGGCAAGGGCGGCGTCGGCAAGTCGACGATGACCGCCAACCTGGCCGCGGCGCTGAACGCCGAAGGCCACTCGGCGGGCGCCCTCGACTGCGACGTCTACGGCTACTCGATCCCCCGCATGCTCGGCGTCAACGCCAAACCGGAGGTCAACGGGGAGCGCAAGATCCTGCCGCTGGAGTCGGCGAGCGGGGTCAAGGTGATGTCGATCGGCTTCTTCGTCGAGGAGAACGCGGCGGTCGTCTGGCGCGGCCCGATGCTCCACAAAGCGCTGCAGCAGTTCCTCGAGGACGTCGCCTGGGACGAGCTCGAGTACCTGCTGCTCGACCTGCCGCCGGGGACCGGCGACATCGCGATGTCGCTCGCCCAGCTCCTGCCGCAGGCGAAGTTCATCATCGTCACCACGCCGCAGCCGGCCGCCCAGTCGGTCGCCCGCCGCGGGGCCGAGATGGCGCACAAATTCGACCTCGAGATCCTCGGCGTGATCGAGAACATGTCGGGCTTCACGACGCCCGACGGGGAGCGCTTCACGATCTTCGGCGAGGGCGGCGGCCAACAGCTGGCCGACGAGCTCGACGTGCCGCTGCTCGGCAAGGTGCCGATCTCCGAGCCCCTGCGCGAGCACTCCGACGAGGGCACGCCGCTGGTCCTCGAGGAGCCGGACTCGCCCGCCTCGCAGGCGATCCGCCAGGCGGCCCGCGGGATCATCGCCGCCACCCCGCAGGAGCTCCCGGTCCTGCAGGCGACGCCGCAGATGGCCGAGATGCCCGCGATCGGCGGCACCCCGCTGCCGGTCGTCCAGGTCGGCCCGAACGCCTAGCGCCGTGGCGCTTTCCCCCTCCATGCGGGAGAAAAGTGCCGCGACCGGCAGGACCGCGCCCGCTAGAAGCGAACTTTTCAGAAGTCGTGCGACCGCGACCGCAACTATGCTGTCGCCCGTGCGTTAGCGCTTACAAATAAATGCCGAATCCCGGCCCAGGATGGGTCGGGAGCGGGGGAACCAAGTTCCTGGGGCGAACCCATCGCGAAGACGATGGGAGCGCAGGCTCCTTCAGCGCCAGCCCGACAGCTAACCCCGCAGGCATACGGAGGAGGTAGTGAATGCCGTTTGTCCCCGGGGTGGCCACCGTCGTCGCCCGTCGCAGTCTCATCGCAGCGCTCTCCCTGGCAGCCTTGTTCGGCGCGCTCGGCGCGACCCTCGTCGCCGCCCCCGCGGCCTCGGCGAAGGTTCTTCCCGGCGGCGTCAGCGCGCGGTCAGGGCTCGAAGCCGAAATCCCCGAATCGACCGAAACCGAAGTGCCGGTGGAAACCGAAACCGGCGAAACGGAAGGCGAAGTCGTCCAGGCCGGCAAGGCGGCCCTGGTGGGCGGCCGCGCGATCGCGCCGCTGAACGCGCCCGCGATGGTCAAGCGGGTCATCGCCGCCGCCAACCACATCCGCCTGACCCCGTACGTCTGGGGCGGCGGCCACGGCAGCTGGATCAGCTCGGGCTACGACTGCTCGGGCGCAGTGTCCTACGCCCTGCACGGCGCGCGGCTCCTGAACACGCCGCTGACCTCGGGCTCGCTCGAGACCTACGGCGAAGCCGGCCCCGGCAGGTGGATCACGATCTACGCCAACGCCTCGCACGCCTACATGGTCGTCGCCGGGCTGCGGTTCGACACCGCCGGTGACGAAAGCGGGACCGGTCCCCGCTGGCACCCGACCACGGCCGCCGCGGCCGCCGGGCGCTACGTCGTCCGCCACCCGGTCGGCTACTAGGACCGCGTCGGAGCGCGCCTCCGCGCATGCTTCGGACCACTGAAAAGGGCCGCCCCGGGGCGGCCCTTTTCACGTCTGCTGCGAGAGCGCCGTGGTCAGGCAGCGCTCTGCTTGAAGTAGTTCGCGTTGATCTCCGCGTATTTGGCCCACTCCGCCGGCAGCTGATCCTCGGCGAAACAGGCGTCGACCGGGCATGCCTCGACGCAGGCGTCGCAGTCGATGCACTCGTCCGGGTCGATGAACAGCTGCTCGACCTGATCGTAGTCAGCCTCATCGGGGGTCGGATGGATGCAGTCGACGGGGCAAACCTCGACGCACGAGTTGTCCTTTTGGCCGATGCAAGGCTCGGCGATCACATAGCTCATACGGGAAGTCTCCTAGATCGTTGTCGGTGTTGCCCGACAGGTGCCGGGCGGCCCCTGCGAAGAGCGAGCGCCCATTTTAGAGATATGCGACGGCGTGGGCGACGCAGCGAGGGGCCTCTAGGCTTCGGGGCGGCGATGGCGGGTGAACGAAACGCGGGCACGCGATGCTGCTGCTGACCGGGGCGACGGGGAACGTCGGGTCGCGGCTCCTGCCGCTGCTCCTGGAGCGCGGCGACGACGTCCGCTGCCTGGTCCGGGACCCGCGCCGACTGGGGCCGCGGCGGGTCGACGTGCAGATCGCGCTCGGCGACCTCGGTGAGCTCGCCGACCCCCACACGATGCGCCAGAGCCTGCGCGGCGTCGACACCGTCGTCCACCTGGCGGCGACGATCCGCGACCAGCCGCCGCGGCGGATCGAGGAGCTGAACGGGCTGGCGACGGTGCGCCTGCTGCAGGCGGCCGAGCGGGCCGGGGTACGCCGCTTCGTCTTCTTCAGCGCGCTCGACACCGGCGCCGCGCAGCGGACCCGCTTCTTCCGCGCCAAGTGGGTGGCGGAGCGCGCGGTCGAGTCCTCGCCGCTGGAGACGACGATCTTCGCCCCCTCGATCGTCTACGACCGCGACGATCCCTGGATCACCCTGCTGCGCCGCTTCTCCTTCCTGCCGGTGCTGCCGGTGTCGGGGGAGGGGCGGGCCGCCTTCCAGCCGATCTGGTCGGAGGACGTGGCGCGCTGCGTGGCGCGGGCGCTCGACCGTGACGAGCCGGCGCCGCGCTACGAGCTGGCCGGGCCAGAGACGCTCACCTACGACGAGATGGCCGACCTGGTCAGCCGCATCGCGGGGCGGCCGCGCTCGCTGGTCCACCTGCCGCTGCCGGCGGTGAAGGCGGGCCTGGGCGCGCTGCGGGCGGTGTTCGGCGAGGCCGTCTTCGCCACCTACGAGGAGGCCGAGCTGATGGAGGTGGCGATGGTCAGCGAGCGCGGGACGGCGGACGCGCAGGCCCTCGGGGTCGAGCCGCGAAGGATGCGGGATGTGCTCGCGAGCGCCTGAACCGACGCCGAGCGGCCCCGCCGCCGCGCGCGCCTCCGCCCCGTGGCCGCCTTGCGCCGCCGGACGCGCCTCGGCCCGCCGCCCGCTCTGGCTCGCGCTCCTCGCGATGGCCCTGGCGCTCGTCTGCGCGGCGCCGGCGAACGCGGCGATGTCCCTGGTCCCGCCGAAGCCCGACGTCCTCCTCGGCACCTCCGACCGCGGCTCGACCGAAGGCTTCAACTACTTCACCGAACTGACCGGCAAGCACCCGGCGCTGCTGCAGACCTTCTTCGGCTGGGGCAACAGCCCCAACAAGGCCTACGAACGCTGGCGCGAAACGCAGACGCGGCCGATCGTCGCGATCGCGACCCAGAACGCGCAGACGCTGGAAGAGATCATCACCCCCGAGCAGATCGCGCTCGGCCAGGGTGACGATTACCTGCTGCAGCTGAACCAGTTCTTCGCCGGCCACAACCTGCCCGCCTACATCCGGCCGCTGGGAGAGCCGAACCGCTGCCTCAATGCCTGGGCGGGGGTCGAATGCGACGGCACCCTGAAGGACGGCGAACACAGCTCCTACTGGTACAAGGAGGCGTTCCGGCGGATCGTCGCGATCGTCCGCGGCGGGCTGACGACCGAAGAACTGAACGCGGAGCTCGCCGAAATCGGCCTGCCGGGGTTGAGCCGCAGCAAGGGCGCGAACCCCGAATCGCTGCCGGTGGCGCCGGTGAGCATCATCTGGAGCCCGCTGCCCGCCGGCTCGCCGCGCGTGAAGGGGAACTTCCCCGGCAACTACTGGCCGGGGAGCCGATGGGTCGACTGGGTCGGGACCGACTTCTACGCGAAATATCCGGTCTGGGAAGACCTCAACCGCTTCTACGCGGGCAAGCAGTGGAGCCGCAAGCCGATCGCGATCACGGAGTGGGCGATGTCGGAAGAAGACGAACCGAAATTCGTCAAGCAGCTGATCAGCTGGATCGTCACCCACAAGCGCGTCCAGATGCTGACCTACTACCAGGGCTTCGGCGCCGGCAACAGCTACGAACTGAACCTCTATCCGCAGACCGCCGCGATGCTCCGCCGCAAGATCCGCCGCGCCAATTTCCTCCCCTACGCCGAATACAACGCCGGCCTCCTCCCCCCACTCCCGCCCAAGGAAAAAAAGCCCTCCGAATAGCCCTCGGTGTTGAGGAGCCCCGCAATGGTCAGGGCGAGGCGGCGGGGTTCGCGTTCGACCTCCTCCCAGGTGCAACGGGAGACGCGCCAGCCGGCGAGTTCCAACTGCTGCTGACGCTTGCGGTCGTCGACGAAGGCGGTGTCGGTGTCGTGGAAACGACGGCTGTCGGCTTCGACGATCAGCCGCGCGTCGCGCCAGAGGAAATCGGCCTGGTAGCGCTTTCCGTTCGGGGCCGACAGCCACACATTCACCTCGGGTTCCGGGACGTCTCGCTTCGCGCACATCGCGAGGAACAGGCGCTCCAGCTCGCTTCGAGTCCGTTTGGTCTGCGGATGGATCGTGTCGAGGATGAGGCGCAGTCGCGCGACACCACGCCTGCGTCGGCTCCTCTTCAGGAGCGCACGCAGCTTCGGCTGGTCGAGAATTCGGAGGACTTCGGCCTGCGCGACGGCCTTGCGCACCTCCCACTCCGGGGCGACCGCGGCGAAGTCAAGAATCGTCCGAGCGACGCTGGTGCATGGGATGCCGTGAGGATTCGTCTTGTCGATCGGCTGAAGCGACCCGTCCCGGTGCGCCGCGACTCCGTCGGGACTGCGCCCCCGACGGTTCGGCGCCGTCACGTCGATCGGCTCCTCCCACGAGTCGACGAGTCCCCAGAGATACGCCGCCGACCGATGCGACAGGACCGCATCCGGCCCGCACGCCAGAACCGCCGCCATGAACCTCCCCCGCTCGGTCATCACCCGGGGCGTCAACGAATAGACGCGCTGATGAATCCGGTACAGCCGCGCCTTCGCGACCCGCTTGGCGATCGCCTGGTCCGTCAGGCCGAGCGCCTCAAGCTGCTCGTGCGCCACCAGGCCGTTCTGCGCGACCGCCAGACGCCCGATCTCCGCATCCGCCCCGTGTTGATGGGCCGAAAACTTGCCTATATGGCAAGTTTTCGGCCCATCAACATCGCTGGTCTGCGCGGCTGGGGGCATGGGGGCACCATGGCGGGGAAATGCGCGCGTGTGGTGCGCAGGAAGTGCCGAATCGTGCGCGTCTCTCGCAACGGTTGCGCACGAAAAAGGGCCCGGCG
>DASZUH010000307.1:0-6205 GCA_035547715.1 Solirubrobacterales bacterium | reverse complement strand
CGGACGGCCGCCCCCGCCCGCGGAGCCCGGCAGGCCCGCCAAACGCCGCCGCGGGCGGCCACCCGCCGCCCGCGAGCCCGGCCCGACCCCCGGCCGCGAAATCAACCCACCTGGCGCAGGGCGTCGGCGATCGGCTTGTCGCCGCCGATCACGTCGAAGCTCTGGCCGATCGTGCTCGGGGTGTCGAGGCAGGCGAGGAGGACGGTGGCGACGTCGGCGCGCGGGATCTGGCCGCGCGGGGTGTCCGCGGCGATCGTCACCAGGCCGGTCGGCGGGTCGTCGGTGAGCCCGCCGGGGCGGACGATCGTGTAGTCGAGGCCCGACTCGCGCAGCGCCTCGTCGGCGGCTCCCTTCGCCCGCAGGTAGGCGCCGAAGACGTCGCCGCCCGCGGCGGGCGCCTCGTCGGCGCCCATCGAGCTGACCATCAGGTAGCGCGAGATCCCCTCGGCCTTCGCCGCCTCGATCAGCTTCACCGCGCCGCCGAGGTCCATCGTCGACTTGCGCGCCTCGCCCGAGCCCGGCCCGGCGCCCGCCGCGAAGACGACCGCGTCGGCCCCGCGCACCGCGGCGGCGACGTCGCCGTCGCCCTCGAGATCGCAGACCACCGGCTCGACCCCCGCCGCGCGCAGGTCGTCGGCCTGGTCGGGGTTGCGGATCAGGCCGCGCACGGTGTCGCCGCGCTCCGACAGGAGCCGTCCCAGGATCAGGGCGATCTTGCCGTGACCACCGGCGATGGCGACCGTGCTCATGCGGCCGACCCTACCTCAGGCCCCGTCGAGCGCCTCGTTCACCAGCCGGTCGGCGTCGGCGTTCTGGGCGCGCCTGACGTGGCGGATCGACCAGGAGTCGAACCCGGCGAGCATCTTCTTCGCCTCGGCGTGGAGCTCTTTCATGTCCGCGTGTTTGACTTTGTAGCGGCCTTCGATCTGGCGCACGATCAGCTCCGAGTCGCCGATCAGCTCGACCTCGTCGGCGCCGTGGGCGGCGGCCAGTTCGATCCCGCGCAGCAGCGCCCGGTACTCGGCGACGTTGTTGGTGGTGCGGCCGATCGTCTCGGCGACGGTCTCGACGATCGCGCCATCCTCGTTGCGGAGGACCACGCCGATCGCCGCCGGGCCCGGATTACCGCGCGCGCCACCGTCGACGTTCACCGTCAGCTTCCCCATCGGATCAGGCGACCATCTAGCGGTGGACCGGCTTACCTTCGGCCGCCTCGCGGCGGCGCGGCGCGACCAGCACGATCCGCCCGTCGTGGGCGGAGGCGTTCCACTGGCGCGCGGGCGGGTCGATCTCCTCGACCTCGAAGCCCTTCTTCAACTCGTAGACCGGCCGCAGCTCGTCACCGAGGTCGACGCCCCATTGGTACCAGGTGAGCTCCCAGGCGACCGTGACGCGGACCTCGTCCGCCTCCCCGGCGAGGTCGCCGACCGAGACCGACGGCGCGCCCAGCGTGCGGGTGAGCCCGGCGACGGTGCGGCCCGCGTCGGAGGAGTTGAAGCGGGCGATGGCGCGCTCGAAGCGGCTCGCGGGCGAGGCCTCGAGATCGGGCTGGAGCCGGCGCGGGCGCATGCCGCGACCGGCCGGGTCGGGCTGCGGCGCCTGGGTCTCGCGGGCGCTCGGCGGCGGATCGGGCGCGGGGAGGGCTGCCGACTCCCCCGTCGGCGCGGGCGCCTCTTCGGCGGCCCACTCGGCCTCGACGTCGTAGCGCTCGGTCTGCAGCTCGTGGACCTCGTGCCGGGTCGCCGGGTCGGGCGCGGGCAGCGGGCTCAATTCATCTTCGAACCAGTCGTCCTCGACGTCCGCGTCGACGTCCGCCTCACGCTCGCCGGACTCCGGCCTCGCCGGGCGCGAGAACAGCCGGCCGAAGAAGCCGGGCTTGCGCTCGCCCTTCGCCTGCAGTTTCTCCTCGGCGCCCTCCTGGCCGGCGGGCAGCCAGCCGATCGCGGCGGCCCGATCGGCGCAGAGCGTGCAGACCTCGTGCCGGCCCTCCGCCGAGACGAAGGAATGGATCTGCTCCCCCTTCAGAATCGTCCTTCCGCAGACGGCGCAGGTAGCTTCGCGGCTCACCCGGGTCAAGTTAGCAGCGGACCCCGGTCCTTCGCAAAATGCGAACGACCCAGGCGGCGATTTGAAATCAGGCTTGCTGAAGATGCGACTTCAGCCGCATCACGGCCTTGGTGTGGAGCTGCGAGACCCGCGACTCGGTGACCCCGAGGACCTCGCCGATCTCGCGCAGGGTCAGGTTCTCGTAGTAGTAGAGGGCGACGACGAGCTGCTCGCGCTCCGGCAGCGAGCCGATCGCCTCGGTCAGCCGGTCCTTGACCTCGTTGGAGGCGAGCGCCTCCTGCGGGTCGGCGGCGCCTTCGTCGGCGATCGTGTCGAGCAGGCTGACCTGGTCGCCGGAGGAGTCCGACACCGTCCACAGCTCGTCGAGCGCGTAGACCGAGGAGTTGGCGATCTCGAGCAGCGAGCTCTGCAGCTCGGTCTCGGTCATCCCCAGTTTCTCGGCCAGCTCGGCCTCGGTCGGGGCCCGCTGCAGCTCGTGCTCGAGTTTCGCCTGCGCGGTTTCGATTTCACGGGCGCGCGAGCGCACCGAGCGCGGCACCCAGTCGAGCGAGCGCAGTTCGTCGATGATCGAACCGCGGATGCGGGTCATCGCGAAGGTCTCGAATTTGATCCCGCGCTCCGGCTCGAAGCGCTCGATCGCGCCGATCAGCCCGACCAGGCCGTAGGAGATCAGGTCGGCGTCCTCGACGTGGGACGGCAACCCGGCCCCGAGCCGGCCCGCGACGAACTTCACCATCGGCGAATAGGCGACGACCAGCCGCTCGCGGGCGGCCGCGTCGCCCTGGTCTTTGTAACGGCGCCAGAGCTCCCGGAGCTCCACTTCCTTCACGCCCGTCTCCATCGCCATCGTCAAAGTCTACTTTCGTTTGCAGGGTTTTTCGTCGTCGGCCGCTCAGGCTCGCGGATGGCTGTTCGAGTAGGTGTCGCGCAGCCGCGCGGCGTCGACCCGGGTGTAGACCTGCGTCGTGGAGATCGAGGAGTGACCAAGCAACTCCTGGATCGTACGCAGATCCGCGCCACCCTCAAGCAGATGCGTCGCAAAAGAATGTCTAAGTGAATGCGGCGAGACGCCGCCTATCGTGGACACGTTGGCGACCCAGATCCGCAGGCGTCGCGTCACATCCGAGTTGGAGAGGCGACGGCCGCTCTTGGAGAGGAAGAGGGCGCGCTCGCGCGGGTCGTCGGCGAGCGGGCGGCGGCCGCGCTGGAGATAGCGTTCGACCGCCTTGCGGGCGGGCTCGCCGACCGGCAGGAGGCGCGTCTTCGAGCCCTTGCCGAGCACCCGCAGCTGGTCCTCTTCGAAGTCGAAGGAGTCGATGTCCAGGTTGACGATCTCTTCGCAGCGCAGCCCGCAGGAGTAGGCCAGCTCGAACATCGCCCGGTCGCGCAGCTCGAGCGGCGTCCGCGCCGGGATCCCCTGGAGCAGGGTCCGCATCTGCTCGCCGCTCAGCACCTGCGGCAGCTTCTGCGGGCGCTTCGGGCTGGAGACGAGCTCGGCCGGGTTGCCGCCGACCTGCTCGGTGCGGACGAGGAAGTCGAAGAGGCCGCGGATCGCGGCGAGGTGGCGGGCGACCGTGGTCGAGGCCTTGCCCTCGGCCGAGAGCGAGGCCGCGTAGCGGCGCACGTCGCGGTGGCGGAGATCGCCGGGCCCGAGGCGGAGCGCCTTCGCCCAGGCGGTGAAGGCGGCGAGGTCGACGCCGTAGGCGCGCCGGGTGCGCTCGGCGGCGCCCCTGGTCCGCAGGTCACGGTCGTATCCGGCGAGGGCCGCATCCCAGTTCACGGATGCTCCATTCGTGCTCGAACCGTCACGTCCTGCGCCTGCCACGACACACACTTACCCGACCAAACAGTCGGACGCACGCCGGCGGCGCGCTTTTACCAATAAACACGGGGGTCCCTACTTCAACTTCGTCATACAGTTCTTCCACGTCCGGTATGGACATCCGCACGCACCCGTGCGAGGCGGCGCTGCCGAGGCTGGCCGTCTCTTCGGTCCCGTGGATCCCGGCGCCTTCGTAGATCGCCATCCAGCGGGCCTTGATCGGATTGTCCGGGCCGGGCGGGATCGTCTGGCCGGCGAGCTCCCCCGCCCAGTCGGATTCCGGCACGTGCCAGGTCGGGTTTTCTTCCTTGGCCTCGATCGCGTAGAGGCCTTCCGGGGTTTCGAGCCCTTCCTGGCCGACCGCGACGGTGTAGGTGCGGGCCGGCTTCAGTTCCTTCCAGAGCCGCAGGGTGAAGGTGCCGCGGTCGAGGGTGAGGTAGGACGGGAAGCGCGCCGCGATCTCCTCCGTGGTGACGTCGGGGGCGGTCTCGTGGACGCGGGCGCGGACCGTGCGCGGCGCCGCGCCGACGGCGGCTTCGCGCAGTTCGCGGGTGAGGCGGACGTCGCGCAGCTTGCGGCCGGGACGGGAGGCGACGACCTCGAGCTCGGCGGCGCCGGGCCGCACCGAGGCGCTGCGGGCTTCGCGGTCGACGTCCGCGGCGACGCGGCGGACGAAGCGGTTGACGGCGCTGCGCGAGTAGGCGAGCTCGGCGGATACGTCGACCTCGAGCTCGTCGCCGCCGCCGCCGAGATAACGGCCGAGCCGGGTCGGCAGATCGCCTTCGCGGCTGAGGCGCAACGCCTCGGCGGCCGCGGCGCCGACGTCGGCGCGCAGCTTCAGCTGCGCCGCAGGCAGGGACCAGCTGCGCTCGCCGTAGACCGTCCGCAGCGGCCGGTCGAGCGGGCGGAGCAGCGCCCGGCGGACCTTCGCCTCGGCCTCCTCGGCGGTCATCCCGCCGACGTCGATCCCCTCGATCGTGACCCCGCCCGCGATCTTCCCCGCCCGCGCGCGGTCATAGAGGAGGGCGCCGGCCACCAGGACGGCGGCCAGGATCACGACGGTCGATGCGGCGATCTTCGACTTGCGGCCCATCGCTGTCCCCACAGCTCAGGTCGTTGGACGGAACCTGGGAAAGTCTAGGCGGCCGCGCCGGCGGGGCGCAGATGCGGGGTCCGTGGCGGATATCTTTCGGCCCATGCACTCGAAGGACGAGATCCGCGCCGAGGTCTGGAAGGCCATGGACGACCAGGGCGTCTCCCGCTTCCCCGGTGCCGAGGGGCGCATCCCGAACTTCGCCGGCGCCAAACTGGCGGCCGAGAAGCTCGCCGGCCACCGGCTCTGGAAGCGGTCGATGGTCGTCAAGGCCAACCCGGACTCGCCCCAGACGCACGCCCGCCGGCTGGCGCTCGAAGAAGGCAAGACGGTGATCATGGCCGTGCCGCGCCTGCGCGACCCTCACCCCTTCCGCGTCCTCGACCCGAAAAAGATGTCGAAGAAAGCGGTCCAGGAGGCGGCGACGATCAAGGGGGCGCTGAAGCACGGCTCGATCGTCGCCCTCGACGACCTGCCGGAGATCGACTTCGTCCTTTGCGGCTCGGTCGCCGTCAACCTCAGCGGCGCGCGGGTCGGCAAAGGCGGCGGCTACCACGACCTCGAGTACGGGATCCTGGTCGAGGCGGGCAAGATCGACAGCCACATCACCGTCGGCACCACGGTGCACCCGATCCAGATCGTCCGCCAGCACCTGATGGTCACCGACCACGACCTCCCTTGCGACCTGATCGCGACGCCCCGCGCCGTGATCGAGATCGAGCGCCAGTACGACCGCCCGCGCGGCATCCTCTGGGACCACCTGCAGCCGCCCCAGATCCGCGAGATCCCGGTCCTCGAACGCATGGGCTACGCCTGAGCGGGCGTCCGGCCCGCCCGCGCGCGGAGCACGCCACGCCCCCTGCGTCCTCGACCTGCTTGACCGGACGCCCGCCCAGGAGTACCAGTGGTGCGTGGCCCCGATGATCCCCAGCTACGACCGGCTCGACGACACGCGGCTCGAAGAAGTGCTCCGCGAGCGTGCCTTCCGCGAAGGCGCCGACCTCTGGGTCGGGCGGCTCGAGGATGGACGCTGGCGCGCCGCCTTCCGCATCTACGGCCCGACCGTGGGGCGGGCCGAGGAATTCAGCGAGAGCGAGGCCGCGGTCGGCAAGACCAGGCGCAAGGCCTTGGTCGCGCTGGCGCAGATCGACGACATCGGCACGATCTGACGAGCTATCCGGCGCGCCGCATCTCGGCGCCCTCGGTCGCGGGGGGGGGGGGGG
>DASZUH010000306.1:0-5902 GCA_035547715.1 Solirubrobacterales bacterium | reverse complement strand
GCCAGTCCGGACGCCTTGGCGACCGACGGGTTGCCGCCGATCTCCGAGTAGTTCGCGGGCTTGCCGCCCTGGTTGCGGACCGCGTCGGTCAGCGTCAGCGAGCCGCCGCCGGCGCCGATCACGAGGCCGAGGTTGCCGGTGAAGCCGTGGTCTTTGCCCTGGATCACGCCGCGGTGGTCGGCGGCGTCGATCGCGGCGACGTGCTCTTCGAAGGCGGAGTGGGTGTAGTCCTCGCGGGTGTCGTCCTCGGCGATCCCCAGCTCCTTACGCAGGAGCTTCTTCTGCCGCCCGACCGCCTCGTTCTCCATCTCCATGTGGGCGTCGAGGGCGACGAAGCTGCCATCGGTCAGCTCGGCCAACGGGTTGATCTCGGCCAGCGTCATGTCGTTCTCGCGGAAGAGGCGGGCGAGGCGGGCGAGGATCGGCGTCGCCCGGTTCAGCTGCGAGCCGGTGACCCCGGTCGCGGCGATCGTCTGCTTCGCCTCGAAGTCGGGGATCGGGAAGAGGTTCGAGACGTGGCCGCGGCCGACGTGGTCGGGATGTTTCTCGGCGACCTCCTCGATGTCGATCCCGCCCATGTCCGAGAACAGCATCAGCGGCCGCTTCGCGGTGCCGTCCCAGACGACCCCGGCGTAGTACTCCTGCTTCACCTCGGCTTTGGGATCGACGAGGACGCCGCGCGGCATGTGGCCGTTGATCTCCAGCTTCAGGATCGCCTCGGCGTGCGCGGCCGCCTCCTCGGGCGTGTCGGCGAACTTGACGCCGCCGGCCTTCATCCGGCCGCCGGTCAGCACCTGCGACTTGATCACCACCGGGCCGCCGATCTCCGCGGCCGCCGCGCGGGCCTCCTCCGGCGTCGTGCAGAACCCGTACCTGGTGACGGGGATGCCGGCCAGCTCGACGATCTTGCGCGCCTCGTACTCGAAGAACCTCATCGGCGCGGGACCCTACACAGCCACGCTGGACGATGCAGATGCGGCGCTTGTATACCAGATGGACAACGCCGAGGGGACCCTTCCGTCCGTTCGATTGGAATACTTCCGGGGTGCCGCTCGCTTCCCCGAGAGCGCGTTGACCCGGAGTCGCCGGTTCCTCATCGCAGTCGCGTCGACCGCCGCCCTGGCGGTTTTCTGCGTCGGCTGTGGGGGTACGACCGTTGACCCCGTGAAGCTCGAGGACACCTTGCAATCGTCCCTAGAAAAGTCATTCCATGAAAAGATCACCTCTGTCGATTGCCCCTCCGGTCAAAAGGTTGACCCCGGCGCGACGTTCACTTGTGAAGTGACCTTCTCCGACGACAAGCGGAAAGCGGCCCTTCTGGAAATCCGCGACAAGGAGGCCGACATCTCGACGCTCGGCCTCGAAGCGATCAAATAGAGAGAGGCGAATGAGCGACTCGACCACGGCTCCCGCAGCGTTGACCACCAACTCCAAACTGCTCGAATGGGTCGGCGAAATCGAGGCCTTGACCCAGCCCGATGCCGTCCACTGGTGTGACGGCTCCGCCGAGGAGTACGACGAACTGGCGCAGGTCCTGATCGACGCCGGGACCTTCGAGCGCCTCTCCGAGGCCAAGCGCCCGAACAGCTACCTCGCCCTCTCCGATCCGGCCGACGTCGCCCGCGTCGAGGACCGCACCTTCATCTGCTCCGAGGACGAGGCCGACGCCGGCCCGACCAACAACTGGCGCGACCCGGCCGAGATGCGCGAGACGCTCGGGGACCTCTTCAAGGGGTGCATGAAGGGTCGCACGATGTACGTGGTGCCCTTCTCGATGGGCCCGCTCGGCTCCGACATCTCCGAAATCGGGGTCCAGCTGACCGACTCCGCCTACGTCGCCGTCTCGATGCGGATCATGACCCGGATGGGCAAGGCCGCCCTCGACCAGCTCGGCGGCGACGGCGAGTTCGTCCCCTGCGTCCACTCGGTCGGCATGCCGCTCGACGAGGGCGTCGAAGACGTCTCCTGGCCCTGCAACGACGCCAACAAGTACATCGTCCACTACCCGGAGACGCGCGAAATCTGGTCCTTCGGCTCGGGCTATGGCGGCAACGCCCTGCTGGGCAAGAAGTGCTTCGCGCTGCGGATCGCCTCGGTGATGGCGCGCGACGAAGGCTGGATGGCCGAGCACATGCTGATCCTCAAACTCACCTCGCCGCAGGGGGTCGTCAAGTACGTGACCGGCGCCTTCCCGTCGGCCTGCGGCAAGACCAACCTGGCGATGCTGATCCCGACGCTGCCCGACTGGAAGGTCGAGACGATCGGCGACGACATCGCCTGGATGAAGTTCGGCGAGGACGGCCGCCTCTACGCGGTCAACCCCGAGGCGGGTTTCTTCGGCGTCGCGCCGGGCACCGGCCACAAGACGAACCCGAACGCGATGCAGACGATCGAGCGGAACACGATCTTCACCAACTGCGCGAAAACCGACGACGGCGACGTCTGGTGGGAGGGCATGACCGGCGAGCCGCCGGCGCACGCGATCGACTGGCATGGCAACGACTGGACGCCCGACTCCGAGACGCCCGCCGCGCACCCCAACGCCCGTTTCACGACCCCGGCCGGCCAGGCTCCGTCGATCGCGCCGGAGTGGGAGGACCCGGCCGGCGTGCCGATCGACGCCTTCCTCTTCGGCGGCCGTCGCGCCACCGCGGTGCCGCTGGTCGCGGAAGCGTTCGACTGGGAGCACGGCGTCTTCATGGGGGCGACGATGTCCTCGGAGACGACCGCGGCGGCGGCCGGTGCGGTCGGCCAGTTGCGCTTCGACCCGATGGCGATGCTGCCGTTCTGCGGCTACAACATGGCCGACTACTTCGCCCACTGGCTGAAGACCGGTAAGACAGAGGGCGCGAAGCTGCCTCGCATCTTCTACGTCAACTGGTTCCGCAAAGACGCCGACGGCAAGTTCCTCTGGCCCGGGTTCGGCGAGAACAGCCGCGTGCTCGAGTGGGTCTTCCGCCGCTGCGCCGGCGAAGGCGAGGCGGTCGAGACGGCGATCGGCAACCTGCCGACCCCGGCCGACCTCAACACCGAGGGCCTCGAGATCTCCGACGCGGCGCTCGAGGAGTTGCTGACCGTCGACGAGGACCTCTACCGGGCGCAGCTGCCGCAGGTGAAGGAGCACCTGGCCAAATTCGGCGACAAGCTGCCGGCCGAGGTGAGCGCCCAGCTGGACGCGCTCGAGGCGCGCCTGGGCTGATGCCTCTCCGCGTGGGGCTCGACCTGGTCGAGGTGTCGACCGTGGTCGAGTCCCTGCGCGGGCCCCATCGCGACCGCTACCTGCGCCGGGTCTTCACCGAGCGCGAGGTGGAGGACTGCCGCGGGCTCTCGGGCGATGTCGTGCCGGAGCGCCTGGCGGCGCGCTTCGCCGCCAAGGAGGCGGCGATCAAGGCGCTTCCGGGAGCCGGCGAGGGCGTCTCGCTGACCCAGGTGGAGGTCGTCCGCGGCGACGACGGCGGCGTCGGCCTCCGCCTCCGCGATCGCGCCGCCGAGCTCTTCGGCGCCTGTGGTGCCGCGGAGATCGCGGTCAGCATCACCCACGAGGGCGGTTTCGCCGCCGCGACCGTCGTCCTCCTTTAGATTCGTCGCCTATGGACGGCGGGTACCGGGTCTCAAGCGAGGTCGGCTTCCGTTCGATACGAGCATGAGATGAAGGACCGGATCCGACAGATCGTCAAGGAGCACGCCAACCTCTCCGTGGACGTCGACGCCGTCGCCGACGATGCCGACCTCTACGCGGCGGGGATGACGTCGCACGCGAGCGTCAACGTCATGATCGCGCTCGAGGACACCTTCGAGGTCGAATTCCTCGATTCGATGCTGAACCGGGGAGTCTTCGAAAGCATCGACTCGATCGCCGCCGCGTTGCAGGAGGTCGGTGTCGCGGCGTGAGGCGCCCGGACGCGAGCAAGGGCTGAGGGCATCGATGGCCGATTTCCGTCCCGGCACGCCGGACCAGGAGGAGTTCCTTCGTGAGCTCCTCGCCGCCGGCCACCTGATCGCCTCCGGCGTCCCCGGGGTCTACGGCCGCGGCGACGCCTTCGAGCGCGTGAGGCTCGGCTTCGATGCGATCGTGACCGCCGCCGGCGAGTCCGAATCGCCCGAGCGGATGGTGTTCCCGCCGCTCCTGCCGCGGCGCCAGATGGAGGACATCGGCTACCTCCAGTCCTTTCCCCACCTCGCCTGCACGGTCTTCTCCTTCGACGGCGACGAGGCCGCCGCCGTCGAGCAGGAGCGCCGCGCGGCGGCGCACGAGGACTGGTCGGAGTTCCAGGAGATGACCGACCTGGTGCTGAAGCCCGCGGCCTGTTACCCCGTTTATCCGGCGATCGCCGCACGCGGTCCGCTCGCCCCCGGCGGGGTGCTGGTCGACGCCGGCGGCACCTACGTCTTCCGCCACGAGCCCTCCGGCGACCCGGCCCGACTGCAGACCTTCCACCAGCGCGAGATCGTCCGGATCGGCGAGCCCGAGACCGTGCTCGAGTGGCGCGACCGCTGGCGCGACCGCTCGCTCGGGCTGCTGCGCTCGGTCGGCCTCGACGCCGCCCCGGATGTCGCCAGCGACCCGTTCTTCGGCCGCACCGGCAGGATCCTCGCCCGCAGCCAGCGCGCCCAGGAGCTGAAGTTCGAGGTGCTCGTCCAGATCGCCGGCCCGGAGCCGACCGCGGTGGCCTCGTTCAACTACCACCAGGACCACTTCAGCTCGGTCTACGGGATCGAGATGGCGGTCGACGGCGGCGACGACGCGACCGCCCACACCGCCTGCCTCGGTTTCGGGCTCGAGCGGATCACGCTGGCGCTGTTCCGCACCCACGGTCTCGACCTCGCCGGCTGGCCCGACGACGTTCGCGACCGCCTGGGGCTCTGAGGCGGGCGTGTCGTCTCGTCCCACCTACATCGACGCGACCCCCGGCCCGCTCTTCGCCGTCTTCCACCCGCCCGCCGCGGGGCGCGCCGCCGCGGGCAGGGCCGCGGTCCTCTTCTGCTCACCCTGGGGCTGGAACGAGACGGTCAGCTACCGCAGCCGCCGCGACTGGGCGGAGGCGCTCGCCGCCGCGGGCCATCCGGTGCTGACCTTCGATCTGCCGGCGGTCGGCGACAGCGCCGGCTCGCCGCGTGACGCCGGGCTGGTGGAGAGCTGGGTCGGCGCCGTCACCGCGGCGGCGGAGCAGCTGGCGACGTTGGCCCCCGGGCGGGCGGTCGCGGTGCTCGGCATGGAACTCGGCGGGCTGCTGGCCCTCGAGGCGGCGCGTCGCGGCGCCCCGATCGCCGCCCTGGCCGCCTGGGCCGTCCCCCGCGACGGTCGCGGCTTCGTCCGCGCGACCAAAGCCTTCTCGCGCATGCAGCGCTGGGGCGGTGGGCCCGGCGGCGACTCGCCGCTGCCCGAGGGGTGGATCGAGGCGGCGGGCTTCGTCCTCTCCGCCGAGACTGCCGCCGCCCTGGAGGAGCTGAAGCCGGCCGAGGCGGCCCCACCGGCGGGGTTGCGGCGGGCCCTCGTCCTCGGACGCGATCAGATCGCCCCGGACCGGCAGCTGGTCGACCGTCTGGCGGGCGGCGGCGCCGCGGTCGAGGCCGGCCCCGGGCCGGGCTGGGAGGACATGGTCACCCACCCCGGCTACACGACGGCCCCGGCGGGGACGATGGAGACGTTCGCGCGGTGGCTGGCGGGCGAGGCGGCGGCGGGCGAGGCGCCCGCGGTCGTGGTCCCGGACGGGGTCGAGACCGTGATCCGGAATGGCGAGGCGGCGGTCCGCGAGCGGCCGCTCGACGACCTGCCCGCGGGAACCTTCGGCATCCTCGCCGAGCCCCTCGACGCGGCGGCGTCGGGCGACCGCTGCGTCGTCTTCCTCAACGCCGGCGCCGTCCGCCACATCGGTCCGAACCGGATCTGGGTCGACTCGGC
>DASZUH010000305.1:0-2708 GCA_035547715.1 Solirubrobacterales bacterium | reverse complement strand
TTCAGCTCGATCGGCTCGATCACCGCCTGGCTGCCGCTGTTCCTCTTCGTCGTCCTCTTCGGGCTGTCGATGGACTACCACGTGTTCATCCTCACCCGCATCCGGGAGGCGTACGATCGCGGCATGTCGACGGAGGCGGCTGTCTCGCACGGGCTGCGGACGACCGCGGGCGTCGTCACCAGCGCGGCCGCGGTGATGGTCGCCGTGTTCGCGATCTTCGCGACGCTGTCCTTCCTCGAATTCAAGGAGCTCGGGGTGGGGTTGGCGCTGGCGATCCTGATCGACGCGACCGTGATCCGCGGGGTGCTCCTGCCGGCGACGATGAAGCTGCTCGGCGAGCGGAACTGGTACCTGCCGCGGCGGCTCGGGTGGCTGCCGAAGGTGGGCCTCGAGGGCGCCGCGCCGCCGGCTCGGGGCGAGGGCCGCGGCCGCCCTACGCGGCGGGCCCCGGGCGAAGGGGCGCGCGCTTGACGGCGCGCCTCCTCGCCGCCGCACCGCCCTGGCTCGCTGGCCTCTGGCGGCTGGTCCCGCGCGTCCCGGCCCAGGTCGGCGGCGGGATCAGCCTGCTCAGCTTCGTCGTCTGGGCGCTGACCGGCGCCGGGTCGCCCTGGTTCCTCTGGACCTGGCTGGCGGTCTGGCTGGCGCTCGCCCTGGTGGTCGCCTGGCGCTGGTCGCGCCTGGCGCCGCCCGGGCCGCGGCGCTCGCTCGAGACGCTGGGAGCCTTCTCGCTCGTCCTCTCGATCAACGCGATCTTCAACTGGGCGATCGGCGGCGCCGGGTACTTCTGGCCGATCTGGGTGATCCTCGGCTTCGCGATCGCCTGCGGCACCTACTTCGTCTACCTGCGCAACCGGGGCGCCGACCTGCGGCCGGCGCGCGAGCGCGAGCTGACCGCGCGGGTCGAGACCCTGACCGAGACCCGGCGCGGCGCCCTCGACGTGCAGGCGGCCGAGCTGCGGCGGATCGAGCGCGACCTCCATGACGGCGCCCAGGCCCGGCTCGTCGCGCTCTCGATGCAGCTCGGGCGGGCCGAGGAGGGGCTCGCCGATCGTCCCGAGATCGCCGCGCTGGTGCGCCAGGCGCGCGCCGAGGCGACCGCCGCGAACGCCGAGCTGCGCGACCTGGCGCGCGGGATCGCGCCGCCGGTGCTCGCCGACCGCGGCCTCGCCGCGGCGGTCGAGGCGCTCGGCAACCGCGCCGCGGTCCCGGTCACGGTCGACGCGGCGCTGGGACGGCGGCCGGCGCCGGTGGTCGAGGGCGCCGCCTACTTCGTCGTCGCCGAGGCGCTCACGAACGTGGCGAAGCACGCGCCGGGGGCGCGCGCCGCGGTGACGATCCGGCTCGAGGGCGACGACCTTCGCGTGGTCGTCGCCGATGACGGGCCGGGCGGGGCGGACCCCTCCGGCGGCAGTGGCCTGGAGGGATTGCGGCGGCGCGTCGCGGCGCTCGACGGCGAGCTGACGATCGCCTCGCCGCCCGGCGAGGGCACCCGGATCGAGGTGAGGCTGCCGTGCGGGTCGTGATCGCCGAGGACTCGGTGCTGCTGCGCGAGGGCCTGGTCGCGCTGCTGCGCGAACACGAGGTCGAGGTCGTCGCCCAGGCCGAGGACGCCGAGGGCCTGCTGCGGATCGTCGGTGCCCACAAGCCGGACCTGGCGATCGTCGACGTACGGCTGCCGCCGAGCTTCACCGACGAGGGGATCCGCGCCGCGGTCGAGGCGCGCCGCCGCCATCCCGGCCTCGGCGTCCTGATCCTCTCCCAGTACGTCGAGCCGGTCTACACGGCCGAGCTCCTGGCCGGCGGCGAGGGCGGCGTCGGCTACCTGCTGAAGGAGCGGGTCGGCGACATCCCGGCCTTCCTCGACGCGATCCGCCGCGTCGCCGCCGGCGGCACCGCGCTCGACCGCGAGGTCGTCGCCGAGCTGGTCGGCGAGCGCCGCGCCGCCCCCGCGAGCCCGATCGACGCCCTCTCCCCGCGCGAGCGCGAGGTGCTCGCGCTGATGGCCGAGGGCCGCACCAACAACGCGATCGCCGAGAGCCTCGTCGTCACCCCCGGCGCGGTCGAGAAGCACGTCTCCAACATCTTCGGCAAGCTCGGCCTCCCCGCCGCCGCCGACGATCACCGCCGCGTCCTCGCCGTCCTCGCCTTCCTCCGCGCGACCGACGCCGCCTAGCGGTGTGCGAAACCCGGCGCATAGACGGCTTTCGCACACCGCTAGGGGTCAGGAGTCGGTCAGCGCCAGGCGGTGGGCCACCGCCGCGGCCTCGGTGCGGCTGCGGACGCCGAGCTTGGCGAGGATCCGGGAGACGTGGACGCTGGCGGTCTTCTCCGCCATGTAGAGCCGGGCGGCGATCTCGCGGTTGGTCGCACCTTCGGCGAGCGCCGCCAGGACCTGGCGCTCGCGCGGCGTCAGGCCGAAGGGGTCCGCGTCCTCGGCGCCGTCGCCGGCGCTCCCGGACCCGTCGCGGCGCCTGCCGTCGCCCGTCGTGCCGACGTCGACGTTCGGCAGTCGTGCCCGCGCGATGAAGCCCGCGACCTCGCGTGCCAGCCATTCCGACCCCAGGCGCTCCGCCGTCCCCAGCGCCCGTGCCGCGGCCGCGGCCGCCGCCTCGCGTTCGCCCGCGGCGGCGAACGCTTCGGCCTCGCGCCGCCGCGCCCGCGCCGCCAGGTAGGGACGCTCGAGCTCCTCCCAGGCCGCCGCCGCGGCC
>DASZUH010000304.1:0-20123 GCA_035547715.1 Solirubrobacterales bacterium | reverse complement strand
CAACATGGGGCCTGTCACGTACCCTGCGCGTTCGGGGCGGATCATGCGCCTCTCTCCCACGGGACGGACGGACCCGTAACCCTCTCCCCGCACCCTCGGCCGTCCCGGCCACGGCCACAGCCTGCCCGGGCCGTGGACGGGACGGCCGCGTCCCTTTCCCCTTCCGCTCCGGGTACCGGCTCAGCCGCCACCGTCCGTGGAATCAACCATCCAGGCCGTCGCGCTGATCGCGCCCGTCGGCCCAGGAGCCGCAGCCCTCTCGGCGGTGGCGGTACTCGGCCGGTGGCGGCCGGGCGTTGCGAAGGGCCTCCGTCGCGACGCCCGCCGGTAGCAGCGAACCGTGTTCGGCGAACTCGGTGAGCAGCAGGCGCAGCGGGTCGACGCCTTCGATCGCCACCAGGCTCCGCAGGGCCTCAGCGGCGAGGAAGGGGTCGGCGCCGTCGAGGGCGACCTCGTGCAGCCGTGGGACGGCCTCCCGGGCCCGATGGATGCCGAGCGTCCGCGCCGCCATGATCGCCCTGTCTCCGTCGGGGTGGCCGAGAGCCCAGATCAACTGCTGGTCGTAGGAGAGATCGTTCGGCTGCGCGATCTCCTGGCCGCAATGGACGCATGGCCCGGACGGTGCCGGATTGACCCCGTAGCAGTGGTAGCACCAGTGCATCTCGCGCTACCGGTCGTCCGAGTCGATCGACCCGTCGCCGTCGCCGACGCCCGTCTCCCAGGCGTCCTCGACCGGCTCGGGCTCCCCCGGCCGCGCCCGCACCCGCGGCAGGCCGAAGGGTGCCCCCGGCCGCGCGGCGAGGGTCTGGAACACGGTGATCTCGCCGCGCTCGAAGGCGTGCGCGGAGCCCGCCATGTAGAGGCGCCAGACCCGCTCCCGTTCGGCGCCGGCGGCGGCGACCGCCTCCTCCCGCCCCGCCGCCAGGTTCGAGCCCCAGCGCCGCAGCGTCGGCGGGTAGTGCTCGCGCAGCGACTCGACGTCGCGCACCTCCATCCCGGCCTTTCGCAGGCTCACGAGCAGCGCGTCGAGCGGATGCAGCTCGCCGTCGGGGAAGACGTAGCGGCCGATGAACGACTTCGGCCCGCCGGGAGTCGAGTTCAGGCGGGCGATGCCGTGGTTGAGGAAGAGCCCTCCCGGGCGCAGCAGCGCGGTGATCCCGGCCGCGTAGGAGTCGAGCTGGTCGGCACCGACATGCTCGTACATGCCGACACTGGCGATCTTGTCGTAGGGGCCGTCGTCGAGCTCGCGGTAGTCGGCGAGGCGGATCTCGCAGCGGTCGGCGAGCCCCGCCTCCTCGACCCGCGCCCGCGCCAACTCGGCCTGCGACCCGGAGATCGTCACCCCGACCGCCCGCACCCCGTAGCGCCGGGCGGCGTGGATGACGAGGGATCCCCAGCCGCAGCCTACGTCGAGGAGGCGCTCGCCACGGGTGAGCGCGAGCTTGCGGCAGATCAGGTCGAGCTTGCGCGCCTGCGCCGACTCGAGCGATTCGTCCTCGTCGTCGAAATAGGCGCACGAGTAGACCAGGCTCGGGCCGAGCACGATCCGGTAGAAGTCGTTGGAGACGTCGTAGTGATGGGAGATCGCGCCGTGGTCGCGCTGTAGCGAGTGGCGGCGACCCCGCGGGCGCGCCTCGGCGGCGGGGATCTCGAGCGCCCCCACGGAGAGGACCCCCAGCTCGCGGGCCGCCCCGCGCGCCTGCATGCGCCCGAGCACCCCGAGCCTGGCGGCCCGGAACTCGCCGTCGAGGGCAAACAGCTCGTCGAGGTCGCCGATCAGGTCGAGCTCGCCCGTCACCCAGGCACGGCCGAGGCCGAGTTGGTTGGGCTCGCGCAAGACCCGGGCGAGCGCCTCGGGGCCATTGACCATGATGATGAAGCGGGGCGGGCCGGCGGCGGCGATCTCGCTGCCGTCCCAGAAACGCACCGAGAAGCGCAATTCGGCGAGGCCGACGGCGGCGAGGACCGCGGCCACCACCTCGGCTGCACTTCGTTTCCCACGCATGACCTGACTCCCAACGTTCTCGACGTCCGAGGTAGAGGCCATCAGCGGCTGGGCCGCGGTGTGAGCGAGCCTCATCGCTCGCCGGGGACGCTAGCAGGCGGGCGGTTCGCGGAAGGCGGATGGCGCGCCGACCGGCGACGCCGGTGCCGGCGTTCGCCTTGGTGGCGATGAGGCTCGCCCGAACCGCCGTGAAGCTCGCGGCTGATGGCCTCTGCGGAAGTCAAAGGACGACGCGACGCGGAGGTTCCGGATGGCCGCCACCGATTCATTCAGATCGCAGATACGACGAGGGCTCAGGGCGGGGCCTTCCCTGGAAGCCGCGCTCGGGCAGTCGGGCCCTGAGGCGCGTACGGCTCGAGGAGGAGCTTGGCCGATGAGACTTCACCGCGCCGCTCGTCCCGGAGCCGGGCGAATGTGCCCCGCGGAGGGGTTTCAGACCTCGGCGTGTAGGAAGGTGCGGCGCGCCAGGTCGGGGTCGGCTCCGCGCAGGAGGGCGAGCGCCCGGGCGCTGCCGAGGGTCCGGGCGGCCTCCTCGGCCCCGGCCTGCAATCCGCCGATCGCGACGCCGGCCCGGGCCACCAGGGCGCCGGTCTCGACCAGCTCGGCGGAGCTCGCCACGGGGTCGCCTTCGAGGCACAACCAGTTGGCCGCCGTGCTCACGGAGGCGGTATCGGCGGGCGAGGCGAGCGCGGCGACGCGAGCCTGACGACGACGGCGTCCGGGCGGGGCGGGGCGCACGAGCGGCGGCGGCCGCTCGCCGCGGAGCCTGGCGAGGTCCAGCCGTAGATCGGCCTCGTCGTCGACGTTCGATGAGCGGCCGAGCGCCCGCTCGAGCCTCGAGATCGCCGCCTCGACCTCGCCGGTGCCCGCCTCGGCCCGGGCGACCCGGCGCTCGAGCGCGGGACCTCGCTCGCCGGACCGGCGCGCCCTCTCATAGGAGATGAGTGCCGCCCCGGGAGAGCCGAGCGCAAGCGCGACATCGCCCCGCCTGCACAAGAGCTTCCCCGGCTCGCGGCCGTGGCCGATGGCGAAGGCGAGGAGGCGCTCGGCGTCGGCCAACCGCAGCGCCGCCTCGGCCCGGCCTGCCGCCGATTCGGCCTCGGCCGCCGCCTGGGTGGCGCGTCCCCCGGTGGCCATGACGTGCAGGTAGTCGAGAAGGGCGTCGGTGCTTGCCGCGGCGAGCCGCTCGATCGCCTGGGAAAGACGCCGACTCGTCGGCACCGGCATCCCCAGGATCGCGCGGGCGAGCACCAACTGGAAATCGACCTGACGGAGCTTGCCGAGGTAGCGGCCGATCGTGGTCAGGTCCGCGAGGTCTGAGGTCTCGAGTCGATCGAGCCAGTCACCGACCTCGCGCTCCAGTTCCTCCAGCTGCCGCTCGGGCCCGAGGACGCGGTACTCCCAGCGGGTCAGGTCGCGGGCGCGATCACCGAGGCGCTCGAGGCGGGCGAGGATCGCCTCGTGCAGGTCGCCCGGCAGGATCGCCCCGTCCGCACCTCCACCCTCCGCGAGGAACGCGGCAAGATGCTCGAGGTAGAGCGGGTTGCCGCGCTCCTCGCCCTCCCGCACGTGGGCGGCGAGGACCGGGGGGACCTCGCCGAGCCGGGCTTCCAGGAGCCGCACCCTGTCCTCGCCACGCAGCGGCGGCAACTCGATGCCGACGTCGGCGAGGGCGCTCAGCGCCCGCAACCGGCCGAGCTCGGCCGTGCGCGCGACCAGCAGCCAGATCACCGGCGCCCGCGGGTCGCTCGTGAGGATCGCGGCGCGCAGTGCCGCGAGTGAGGCGGGGTCGGCCCAGTGGACGTCGTCGACGACGATCAGCGCCGGGGACTCGCGCGCCGCGGCGCTCGCGACCGCACCCAGCCGGACGCCGAGGGCATCGCCGTCGCGGGCGGTGCCGCCATCGGCGTCCAGTTCCTCGAGCAGGGCTTCCATCGGCTCGGCAGGGCCGCCGCCCAGCGGCGGGAAGGCGATCCCCGCACGCGGCTCGAGCCCGGCGTCGGCCAGCACGCTGCGCAGGAGATAGGACTTGCCGCCGCCCGCCTCGGCGCTGACCAGAAGGATCCGACGCCCGGCCGGCCGTCTGAGCTCGGCGAGGATGCGGCGGCGCTCTGCCTCACGGCCGAGCACCAGCCCGGGGCGCTCGCCGTGGATCGCCGAGGGCATCCGTGGCGGATCCAGACGTCCGACGAAGGACCGCGTCGGCCCTGGCGAGGACATCGCCCAACGCGGGGTGGCGCCGGTGCCGCCGAATCGGTAGCGGGGTTCGAGCCGCCGCGCCACCTCGGTCCCGCACAGCCATTGGCCGGGCCATGCCGAGAGCGCCAGGCGCTCGGCGTGGCGCACGACCGCACTCTCAGATCCGGCGAAGACCCCGACCGCGATCGCGCCCCGGCGCTCGAAGCGCCCGCGTAGCTCGCGCGGCCACTCCCGGTCGACCCGGATCGCGAACTCCGCCGCAGCCTCCAACCCGCCGCGGGCGAGGGGCCAGGCCAGGACCGGCGTACCGGCGGGCGCGCCGGCGTGGAGGAGCCCTCTGGCTCCCAGCTCCAGGAGCTGCTCCCATGCCGACGCCACCCACGCCCCACCTGTCGTCGCCTCGCGTCGGACGAGCTCGATCGCCAGGACCGCGGCAAGGATCGGCTCGGGCGGCGGGGGGCCGGATGGCGCCACCATCCGCAGACAGGACACCTCGATCGGCGGCCCGAGCGAAACCGCACACGACGAGCAGGTGTCCATCCGCGCCGGCCACTCGCGGGCGCACCGCTTGCAGCGGCGTACGGCGATGGTGAACCGACGCGCCGAAGCCGAGGCGGCCTCGGGCGGGACGCCGACGCTCACCCCCGGGACCTCCCGAAGCTCTGCCCCGAATCCCGACTGCCGGACGGACGGACACTGGCCAGGGGTGAAGGGCCAACCGCTCATCTGATCCACGACCTCCTCGTCTACGACTACCGGACGTAGAGGCCATCAGCGGCTGGGCCGCGGTGTGAGCGAGCCTCATCGCTCGCCGGGGACGCTAGCAGGAGCGGCGCGCCTCCACCGGGCCGCGCCGCTCGAGGAGGGGCCGGTGAATCACCGTCTCTTCGGCTTGATTCGCAAGGACGAGAAGCCTGGATACGTACAGTCGCCGTCAGCTCGACCATCGAGAGCGGCGATTCGGCTCGTCGGCGACGCGACCGGCCGACGGCCCGAGTCCTTGGAGGCAGGATCCGGGTCGCCGACCGTTCGGAGCCTGTCGGGCGACCGGGGGTCAGGCCGCCGACAGGCCTGCGAGGTTGTGCCTCGCAGCTTCATTCGACTTCGGGCCACGCTCGCCCGCACTACCGCGGGACTGGCCTAGTTCACATGCCAGAGCGCTTTCCACTGTTCGATGTAGTTTTCCGGACCTTCCCAGCCGTACGGCGCTTCGGCGTATTCCTTCGCCAGTTCGGGCGAGTCGAGGATCCAGGTTTCGGCGCCACCGACACCCGTGTTTTCAGTGTCGACGGCAGTACTGTCACCGACGGAAATGCGCGCCAGGGTGTCGATCAGGTAGTAGCCGACACTCGCGTTGGCGACCATCGCAAAGGCGTCGAGTTCGCCCTTGGCGATTTCCGCGATGTTCGCCTGGTTGGCACCCACACCCATCACCTTGAACTTGCCGCTCAGTCCGGCGGCCTTCAACGCGCCCGGTAGGCCTACCGCCATGTCGCCGTACCCGACGATCGCGTAGGTGACATCCGGGTGCGACTGGAGACTGGCGGCGATGGTGGTCGGGGACTTGCCGCTGACCAGCTGCTGGAGGCTCAGTTCTACTTCTTCGAACTGGCAGCCTGGACATTTTTCGCTGATTCGAGCCGCGACTGCTTCGCCCGCCTGGGCGACGTACGGCAGCGCCGGAATGGTGAAGAAGGCGATGTTCGCCTTACCGCCGGAGTCGTTGATCGCCCAGTCGGCCAGCTGTTGGGCCTGTCCCGTCGGGTCGCCGTTGATCACGTAATAGCCTTCGCTCGGGGCGTTGTCTTCCGGCAGCCCACCGAGATTCAGAAACGGGATTCCCTTTTCGCGGGCCTGACTCAACTGGGCCTTGACGGCCTGTTTGAGGAGGTTCGTACCGATCAGGTAATCCGGGTTGGTGTTGAGCGCGGAACTCAAGGCCTTCGCTTCTTCCCCTTCCTTGTAGGGGAATTCGTCGACCGTCCACCCCAGGACCTTCGCCGCCAAGACGGTCTGTTCGGTGTAGTACTGGGTTGCCGGCAGCATCGAGGTCACCATCGCGACCGTCTTGCCTTCTTCCGGCTTCTTCGACAGCGGCTTGGTGATCGACAGCGTGGTAGGCGGCGTGGTAGGCGGCTTCGGCACCAACGCCTGTGCCGTACCGGTCGTGGATTCTTCACCGGACCCGGTCGATCCCGTCTGGCTCCCACTGCCACATCCGGCCACGCCGATGGCAGCGCATACGCCCAGCGCCACAACGGCCGTTCGCACTCGGAACAGCATCTCTTCCTCCTTCGATCATCCCGAGCGGGCCTCGGGCTGCGGCGAAAGTACAAATCGGCTCAGGGCCAAGTCGGAGGTCGTTCGGCCGATTTTGTCGCGCGCTCCAGGAAGCGCGCGATGGCGTTCCCAGCGGCGCTCCCTGGCCCAGGTCCCGCAGCGAGCTCCCGCCTCGGGCGAGCCCGACGGCCTGGGCGCGCGCCGCCCGGGCGGGGCCATCCGCGGCGGGGTCGACCACTTTTCTGGCGCCGGCTACAAAAGTCCCGCATCGATGGTCCGCGGGCGATGATCGCCCTACCTATGGTGGCCCTCGGCCGGCTGACGCCACTTATGGGATGGGTGTCGGCCGTGGAGCTCAGCAGGCCAGGCGGTCGGCGACAGCTCGTAGCTCGTGATCTGCCTAGCGAAGTACGGAGGAGGGCACCTTGTCCACGCAAACCGATGCGATCGAACCCGCGCGCAGTTCCTCGCTGGAAGAAGCGTCTCGCAGTCGCGCGACGATGCTGCTGGGACTGCTGGACCCCCGCCGGATCAGCGCGATATACCTGGCCCTGGTCTTCATGGTGGTCTTCGCCCTGCTGGACCCCGGCACCTTCCTGACCAGCAGCACCATGACCGTCGTCTTCAACGCGGGGGCGGTGACCTGTCTGCTTGCCCTCGGGTTCCTGGTGCCGCTGACCGCCGGCGCCTACGACCTTTCGATCGGCGCGGTGATGTCGTTCTCCCTGACGATCTGCTGTCGCCTCGCGCTGGACTCGGTCCCGCTGCCGCTGGTCGTCGCGATCGTGCTCGCGGCCGGCATGGCGGTCGGTGCGATCAATGCCCTGATCATCGTCCGGTTCAACGTCAACTCTTTCATCGCCACGCTCGGCACCAGCCAGATCCTGCTTGCCGCGACCCTGTTGATCTCCAAGAACCAGCAGCTGGTCGTCAGCTTCCCCGAAAGCTGGTCGAATCTCGGCAACGACACCGTCGCCGGCGTCCCGCTGCCGCTGATCTACGTGCTGGCGATCGCCCTGCTCCTCTGGTACGTGATGGAGATGACCCGCGGTGGGCGCTATCTGGCAGCGACCGGCGGGAACGCCGAGGCGGCGCGTCTGTCGGGAGTCCCGACGGCAAAGATGGTCACGCTCGCCATGATCACCTCGTCGATGGTGTGCAGTATCGCCGGGGTCGTCTACTCGATGCAGACCGGCGTGGCCAGTCAGGGCGTCGGCGAAGGCCTGTTGTTCCCCGCCATCGCCGCCGTGTTTCTCGGCGCGTCCCAGTTCTCGCGGCGCCCCAACGTGTGGGGCACCCTGGTCGCCTACTTCGCGCTGGCCTTCGGCGTCCAGGGGCTGACCCTGAGCCTGGGCTCGGACGCAACCTGGGCCGGCCCCCTCTTCCAGGGGGTCTCGCTGGTCGTCGCGGTCGCCGTCGCCAGCCGACCTATCGTCCGTAGGCTCCGAGCCCGGGGGGAAGATGGCGCGGGCCGGCAGGCCGAGACGGCATGAGGCCGGTCGCCTCAGCCGCGGCGGTGGATGCCCCTGTCGTCCTCGAGGCGACCGGCCTCAGCAAGTCCTTCGGCATGAACCGCGCCCTCAACGACGTGTCGCTCGCGGTCCGCGCCGGGGAGGTTCACGCGATCGTCGGCCAGAACGGCTGCGGGAAGTCGACGCTGGTGAAGGTACTCAGCGGCTTCCACGCGGTGGACTCCGATGCCGAGGCGGTGGTGCGGATCGCCGACCGGCCGGTGCACCTCCACGATCCGCACGCATCGTGGCTCGCCGGCCTGCGCTTCGTGCATCAGGACCTGGGCGTGGTGGGAACCCTCAACACGACGGAGAACCTCGGCCTGGGACGTGGCTATCGGACGGGCTTCGCCGGTCGGATCAAGTGGACCCAGGCCCACCGCGAAGCGCGTGAGCGACTCGCCGACCTCGGGTACGACATCGATCCGCGGCTGCCGGTCGGCGCCCTTCGGCCCGCCGAGCGAACCGGTGTCGCAGTCGCCCGCGCGATCCAGAATCTCGATCAGGTGAAAGCGCTTGTCATCGACGAGCCGACCGCCTCGCTACCGCGGGAGGAGGTCAAGATCCTCTTCGAGGCGATCGAGCGGGTGCGCGCCCGCGGCATCGGCATCGTCTACGTGTCCCACCATCTCGACGAGGTCTTCGACCTATGCGACCGCGTGACGGTCATGCGGGACGGCGGCAAGGTCGGTACGTACGCGACCGCGGATCTGGACGTCGACGGGCTCATCCGACTGATGGTCGGCGACGCCGTCTCCCATACCGAGCACACTTTCGCCGGCGGCGACGAGTCGCCCGCGGTGCTGACGGCGCGTGGCCTCCGCGGACTGGTCGTCGACGGTGTCGACCTCGACGTGCGGGCCGGGGAGATCCTCGGCATCGCGGGACTCACCGGGTCGGGCCGGGAAGAGCTTCTGAGCATGACCTTCGGTGCGTCGCCGCGCGCCGGCCTGGTGGAGGTCGAAGGGGCCGCGATCGCCCCCGAGTCGCCGCGGTCGGCGATGGCGGCGGGGATCGGATTCGTCCCCCCGGACCGTCACGCGCTGGGGGCCATCTTCGAGCTCACGGTTCAGGAAAACTGCGGGTTGACCGATCTGCGGCGACATTCGGGCCGGCTCGGTGCGCTGAGGCGGTCTGAGGAGCGCAAGGAGGTCGACTACTGGCTGGACTCGCTGGACGTCCGGCCGCGGCAGCCGGGCGCCCCGATCGCGGCGCTGTCCGGCGGCAACCAGCAGAAGGTCGTGCTCGCGAAGTGGCTGCGGATGTCGCCGCGGGTCCTGCTCCTGGACGAGCCGACCCAGGGCGTCGACGTCGGCGCCAAGGCGGCCATCCACGACTTCGTCAGGCGGGCGGCCACCGATCGCTCCGCGATCCTGGTCGCCTCCGGCGACGAGCGGGAGCTGTGCGAACTCTGCGACCGGATCATCGTCCTCCGCGACGGACGGGTGTCGCTGGAGCTGCAGCGCGGGTCGATCAGCCCGGAGCACATCGCCCGCGCCCAGATCTGAGCGCGGGGCCACGGGAGCGGCCGGCGGGCTCCGCTCCTGGCCGACGTCGATCAGACACGCCTTTCAGTAGGTGGTACCTGCGGCGGCCTTATCCGACAGCGACCGCGGAGGCTCGAAGCGCTCGCCGTGCTTCTCGGCCAGCCGGCGGGAGCGATCGACGAAGCCGGCGACGCCGCCTTCGTAGCCGTTCACGTACTGCAGCACCCCGCCCGACCAGCCGGGGAAACCGATGCCGAGTATCGACCCGACGTTCGCCTCGGCGACCGTCTCGAGGACTCCCTCATCCAGGCACCTTACGGTCTCCAGCGACTCGACGAACAACATCCGCTCCTCGAGCCCAGGCAGGTCGATCGTCGCCGGGTCGACCGTGACCGGGAAGAGCTCGGAAAGCCCCGACCACAGCCCGGTTCGCACGCCGTCTTCGGCGTATTCGTAGAAGCCCGCGCGGGCCGCCCGGCCGGGGCGGCCCGCCTCGATCATCGCGTCGACGACGGCGAATGCCGGGTGCGGGAGCGGCGACCTGCCTTCGGCCCGCAGGGCCTCATCGCCTGCCTTGCGGATGCTCGCCATCAGCTCCATGTTGACCTCGTCGGTCAGCTGCAGGACGGGCGCCGGATACCCCGCCTGCGAGGCGGCCTGCTCGATCGTCGCGGCAGGTATGCCCTCGGCGAGCATCGCGATTCCCTCGTTGATGAACGCGCCGATGACCCGCGAGGTGAAGAAGCCGCGCGAGTCGTTGACCACGATCGGGGTCTTCTTGATCTGCCACGCGAGGTCGAGGGCCCGATGGAGCGTCTCGTCGCTGGTCCGCTCGCCCTTGACGATCTCGAGGAGCGGCATCTTCTCCACCGGGGAGAAGAAGTGCAGGCCGATGAAATCCTCCGGGCGCGACACGTTCTCGGCCAGCGAGGTGATCGGCAGCGTCGAGGTGTTGGAGGCCAGGAGCGAGTGCGGGGCGACGTGGGCCTCCAGCTCGGCGAGGACCTTCGCCTTGACCGCCGGGTCCTCGAATACAGCCTCGATGACCAGGTCGGCACCGTCCGCCGTCGAGGCCCGGTCGGTGGCGACGATCCGGTCGAGGATGGCCCGCCCGGCGGCGTCGGAGATCCTGCCCTTCGCAACGTCCCTGGCGACGATCCGCTCGCTGCGGGACCGTCCACTCTCGGCGGCCTCCGAGGAGACGTCGATGAGCACCACCTCGATCCCGGCGGCGGCGCAGACGTAGGCGATCCCGGCACCCATCATCCCGGCCCCGACCACCGCGACCTTCTTCGGCTCGAACCTCCCACCACCGGCCGGGCGGTCACGATCGCCACGAACTGCCTGCATGTCGAAGAAGAACGCCTGCATCATGTTCTTGGCGACCTGACCGGTGGCGACGTTCGTGAAGTAGCGGCCTTCGATCGTGAAGCCGTTGTCAGGATCGACCTCTGCCGACTCGACGGCCGCCGCCATGATCGCCCTCGGGGCGGGGTAACGGGCCCCCTTCAGCCGCCGTCGCAGATCGGCCGGCAACGCGGGGAGGACCCGCGCCATCGCGGCCCCGGTCGGGGAGCCGCCGGGGATCTCGTAGCCCGCGGCGTCCCAGGGCTGGCCCGACTCCGGATGGGATTCGATGAAACCCCGGGCCACCGGATACAGCTCGTCGACGCTGTCGACGAGCTCGTCGACGATCCCGATGTCCAGGGCCTTGCGCGGCGTGATCTGACGACCGTCCAGAAGCAGGCCGCCGAGCGCCCGGGCGACGCCGAGCATGCGCACCGAACGGACGATGCCGCCGCCTCCGGGAAGTAGCCCGAGCGTCACCTCCGGGAAGCCGAGCCTGATCTGGGGATCGTCGACGACGACCCGATGGTGGGCGATCAGGCAAAGCTCCAACCCGCCGCCCAGCGCCGATCCGGCGACCGTCGCCACGACCGGCTTCCCGAGCGTCTCGAGCCGTCGCATGTCGGCCTTGAAATCATCCACGCGGGCGCGGAATTGCGCGGCGGCGGCGGGGTCGAGGCTCCTCAGCTCGTCGATGTCCCCGCCGGCGAAGAAGGTCTCCTTCGCCGAGCTGACGACGATCCCTCGGATCCGGTCGGCTTCCCCCTCGACCCGTTCCACGACCTCCTTGAACGAAGAGATGAACGTGGCGTCCATGACGTTGGCAGGCCGCCCCGGTGCGTCCAGCACGAGCGCAAGGATGCCGTCGTCGGCCATCTCGTAGCGGATCGCGGTCGACATCAGACGGCCTCCAAGACGGTCGCGATACCCATTCCTCCGCCGACGCAGAGCGTGCAGAGCCCGTAGCGGCCGCCGCTGCGGCGGAGCTCGTCGACGATCGTGCCGACCAGCATCGCGCCGGTCGCGCCGAGCGGGTGGCCCAACGCGATCGCACCGCCGTTGACGTTCACCCTGTCGAGGTCGAGGTCGAGGTCCTTGATCAGGCGGAGGGCCACCGAGGCAAACGCCTCGTTGATCTCGATCAGGTCAAGGTCATCGACCGTGAGCGATGCCCGGTCGAGCGCCTTCTTCGACGCCGGCCCGGGAGCGGAGAGCATGATCGTCGGGTCCGTCCCGGAGAGGGCCGTCGACACGATCCGGGCCTTCGGCGTGAGCCCGTTGCGCTCGCCGGCCCGCTCGCTCCCGATCATCACAAGCGAGGCGCCGTCGACGATCCCCGACGAGTTGCCGGCATGGTGGACGTGGTCGATCTTCTCGAGCCAGTGGTACCGCTGCAGGGCGACGGCGTCGAAGCCGCCCTGCTCCCCCATGACGGCGAACGACGGGGTCAGACCGGCGAGGGACTCCAGGGTCGTCCCGGGCCGGATGAACTCGTCCTTCTCCAGGATCACCTCACCGTTGAGATCCTTGACCGGCACGACCGAGTCGTCGAAGTGGCCCGCCGCCTGCGCGGCCGCCGCGCGCTCCTGGGAGCGGACCGCGAACGCGTCGACGTCCTCGCGGGACCAGCCGTCGAGCGTGGCGATGAGGTCGGCGCTCACCCCCTGGAGCACGAAGTACGAGTCGTAATTCGTCTCCGGGTCCATCGCGATCGGTCCTCCGTCGGAGCCGAGCGGGACGCGGGACATCGACTCGACGCCGCCCGCCCAGACGAGGTCTTCCCAGCCGGAGGCGACCTTCTGGGCGGCGGTGTTGACCGCCTCGAGCCCGGAGGCGCAGAAGCGGTTCAGCTGCACGCCCGCGGTGGTGTCGGGCAGGCCCGCCTTGATCGCCGCGGTCTTGGCGATGTCGCCACCCTGGTCGCCGAGCGGCGAGACGCAGCCCAACACGACATCGTCGAGATCGGCCGGGTCGAGCGAGGGATTGCGCGCCAGGGTCTCGTGCATCAGTCCGACGACGAGGTCGATCGGCTTGACGCCGTGCAGGCTGCCGCTCGCCTTTCCCTTGCCCCGGGGTGTGCGTATCGCCTCGTATACGAATGCTTCGTTGACCACGCCGTCCTCTCCGTTCGCCGACAGGGGCCAGGACCGTACGACCGACCCCGACGGCGGCGGTCCGGGTCGCGACCGGCCTTTGTCCAAGGCGACAAAGTGCCCGTCAGCGGGCCGTCCGGCCACCGAGCACGAGGGGACCCGCGTCACACTGTCGGCGCTGACAACAGTTCTTGTCTCTGCCTCCAACTTCCTGGCGCCGCCGCCACCGACCACCTCCGCGAATCCGGCACGCTACCGGCCATGACACACCCCGCAGCCAGCACTGCTCCCACCCCCGGCGGCGGCTACGCCGAGGATCTGACCCTCGCGGCGTTCGTGCCCCTCACCGCCGCCCGGCTCCCCGACAAGATCGCCCTGGTGATGGGCGGCGACAAGCGTACGTTCGGCCGGCTGGACGAGCGCGCCGCGCGCCTGGCGAATGCCCTGCGAGTACGCGGATTGGACGCCGGTGATCGCGTCGGGATCCTCATGTACAACCGCCTCGAGTTCGTCGAGGCGGTGCTTGCGACCCACCGCGTGGGGGCGATCGCGGTGCCGTTGAACTTCCGCCTGGCCCCGGCCGAGCTCGACTACATCGCCGCCCACGCCGGACTCGCCGGGCTGATCACCGATGCCGACCTCGCGGAGGCCGCCGCGGGCATGCTCGAGCGCGGCGACGGCGAGGGCTTCGGCCTGGCCGTCGGTGGCGGCCCCGCTCCGCTGGAGGACTACGAGGAGGTGCTGACGGGGTCCATGCGCGACGTGACGCCGCCGCGAGCTCGCCCGGACGACGTGGCGCTGATCATGTACACCTCCGGGACCACGGGCCGCCCGAAGGGCGCGATGCTCACCCACTCGAACATGGTCTGGCAGTCCTGCAACATGACCGTGGCGCTGGACGTGACGGAGCAGGACGTGTGGCTTTCCGGAGCGCCCCTGTTCCACATCGCAGGGATCGCCGGCATCCTGCCGTTCCTCCAGCACGGGGGAACGACCGTGATCACCCCCAGCGGGCAGTTCTCGGCCGAGGAGTCGTTGGCGATGCTGCGCGACCACGGGGTCACGGGCTGCTTCTTCGTGCCCACCCAGTGGGATGCGATCTGCCGCCTGCCGGGGGCGGGCGACCTCGCGCCGCCGTTGCGGACCGCCATCTGGGGCGCCTCGCCCGCCACCCGGGAAACCCTGGAGCTGATGAACGACACCCTCGTCGGCGTCGACGTCATCACCAGCTTCGGCCAGACCGAGATGTGCCCGAGCACCACCCTGCTGAAGGACTTCAACTCCCTGCGCAAGATCGGCTCGATCGGCACCCCGATGCCCAACGTCGAGGTCCGGGTCGTCGACGACGCAGGCCAGGAGGTCCCCCAGGGCGAGGTCGGGGAGATCGTCTATCGCGGTCCCACGGTGATGCTCGGCTATCACGACGACGAGGAGGCGACCGCCGAGGCGTTCGAGGACGGGTGGTTCCACAGCGGCGACCTCGTGCGGGTGGACGAGGACGGCTTCTTCTACGTCGTCGACCGCAAGAAGGACATGCTCATCTCCGGCGGTGAGAACGTCTATCCGGCCGAGGTGGAGGCCGTCGTCCTGGAACACCAGGCGGTTGCCGACGTGAGCGTCATCGGCGTCCCCCACGAGCGCTGGGTCGAGACGCCACTGGCGATCGTGGTCCTCGCCCCCGGCGCGACCGTGGCCGAGGCCGAGCTCATCGAGTTCTGCCGCGGGCGGATCGCCGGCTACAAACGGCCGTCAGGGGTCCGTTTCGTCGAGGAGTTGCCGCGCAATGCCGGTGGCAAGGTGCTCAAGCGGGAGCTGCGCGACCGGTTCGCCTGACCGCCGCCGCACCCGCCGTCGCGGCTCAGACGTCGAGGACGAGGCGGTCGGTCAGGGCCCGCGACACGCAGGGGAACATCAGCTCGCCCTCCTGTCGCTCGGCCTCGGTCAACAGCGAGTCGCGGTGGTCGGGCTCGCCCTCCAGCACCTCGCATTCGCAGGTCCCGCACGTGCCCTCGTGGCAGGAGCCGAAGATCTGGACGTTCGCCGCCCGCAACGCGTCGAGGATCGACTCGTCCGCCGCGACCTCGACCGTCACCCCCGAGCGACGGCACTCGACGGTGACCGGCCGGTCCCCGCCGACATCGGCCGGCGCATCGGGCCGCGGCGCGAACCGCTCGACCCGGAGGTCGATCCCGCGGCCCTCGCAGACGGCCGTCATCGCCTCGATCAGCCCCTCCGGACCGCAGCAGAAGACGACCGCCCCGGCGGGCACCGCGGCCGCCAGGCCGACGACGTCGAGGCGTCCCCGCTCGTCCTCCGGCACCAGACGCACGGCGCCGCCGAGGCCGGCTATCTCGTCGGCGAAGGCCATCGACGACCTGCTTCGCCCCCCGTAGTGGAGCTGCCAGGGGAGGCCCGCAGCCGCGACCGCGCGCATCATCGGCAGCAGCGGCGTGATGCCGATCCCGCCGGCCACGAACACGTACCCGGGGGCAGGGATCAGCTCGAAATGGTTGCGCGGTCCGGCCACCTCGACCTCGGACCCGACCGCCATCTCCTCGTGCACGTATCTGGAGCCGCCACGGCCGTCGGGCTCGAGCAGCACGGCGATCCGGTAGCAGGTGTGGTCATCCGGATCCCCGCACAGCGAGTACTGGCGGACGAGGCCGGGGCGAAGGGCCAGATCGACGTGCGCCCCCGGCTTCCAGGCGGGCAAGGGGCCGCCCGCCGGGTCGACGAGCGTCAGGGCGAGGACGCCGTCGGCCACGGACTCACGGCCGGCGACGGTGAGGCGGACGGAGGGAGGAGCGATGGCGGTGGCGGGTCCAGACATTCGGGCTCCCGGCCAGGGTGACGATGTCGGCGCGGACCCCCGGCCGCCGCCGCCGGTCGAATTGTGGTCGGCTCCACATCGCGGCGACGACGCCGCCCCTCGGCCGGCCGAGGACTCCTAGGTTGGTCGCCATGACCACCAGCACCGCCCCCTTTCCGCCCGCCGACCTCGTCGGCCACACGGAGGAGGTCGACTGCTCATGGACCGAGCGCGACGTCCTCCTCTACGCGCTGGGGGTCGGCGCCGGCCAGGCCGACCCCGCCGCGGAGATCGAGTTGACGACGGAGAACTCCCACGGCGCAACCTTGCGCACGATTCCGACCTTCGCCGGCGCGCTGGCACTCGACATCGGCCTCGCCGGCCTCGCCGGGGCGGACCCCGCGATGGTGGTCCACGCCGAACAGGGGCTTCGCCTCGTCCGGCCGATCCCCACCGCGGGCCGGGCCCGCCTGTCCAGCACCGTCACCGGGCTCTACGACAAGGGGTCCGGAGCGCTGCTGGTCAGCGAGACGACCGCGACCGACCTCGAGTCGGACGAGGAGATCTTCGTCTCGCGCTCGGCCGGCTTCGTTCGCGGGGCGGGCGGATTCGGCGGCGAGCGCGGCCCGGCCGGGGAGCCGTGGGAGAGGCCCGAGCGAGTCCCGGACCTGACCTTGAAGTTCGCCGTGCGGCCCGACCAGGCACTCCTCTACCGGCTCTCGGGCGACCGTAATCCGTTGCACGCCGACCCCTGGTTCGCCGCGCGGGCGGGCTTTCCCCGACCGATCCTCCACGGCCTGGCCACCTACGGGATCGCCGGCCGTCTGCTGTTCAACGCGCTCGCGGACTCGGATCCCAACCGCATGCGCTACTTCTCGGCCCGCTTCGCCTCCCCCGTGCTGCCGGGTGACACGCTCGAGGTATGGGCCTGGATCGACGGCGTCGAGGTGGCGTTCCAGGCCGCGGCCGGCGCTGATGACCGGATCGTCCTCGACCGCGGCCGGATGCTGCTCGCCTGACTCAGGCCCCGCGGAAGACCGGCTCGCGGCGCTCGGCGAAGGCGCGGACGCCCTCGGCGCAGTCCCTGCTGCCGATCAGCTCGGCCTGCTTGGCCGCCTCGCGGTCGAGCAGCTCCTCCAGCCCCGGGTAGGTCAACCGGTTGAGCTCCTCCTTGATCGCCGCGTAGGCCAGCGGCGGGCCTCCGGCGAGCCTGGCGGCAAGTGCGGCCGTTGCCGCCTCATGGCGCTCGTCGGCGACGACCTCGTCGACCAGGCCCCAGGCGAGCGCCTCCTCGGCGGTCAGCTTGTCCGCCAACAGGGCGAGTCGGGCGGTGCGGCCGGCGCCGGCGCGGGCCGAGACGGTCAGCAGCGCGGCGCCGTCGGGGATCAGGCCGACACGGGCGAAGGAGAGCGAAAAGCAGGCCGAGGCGGCGGCGACCACCTGATCGCAGGCCATGGCGAGGGAGCACCCCGCCCCCACCGCCGGTCCGTTCACGGCGGCCACGACCGGCTTCGGCATCCGGCGGATGGCGACGATGATCGGGTTGAAGAGGTCGGCGATGTTGCCGCGCGCCTCCTCCCCGGTGGCCAGGTCCCCGCCGAGGTCGGCACCGACCGCGAACGCCCGCCCCGCCCCGGTGAGCACGACGCAGCGGACCTCCACGTCGGCGGCGGCACCACGGAGGGCTTCTCGAAGCTCCTCCACGAGCGACAGCGAGAACGCGTTCAGCCTCTCCGGGCGATCGAGGGTCAGCCGCAGGACACCGTCACGCGGGCCGGCGGCGATCAGCGGGCGCCGCCCATCGGCGTGGGCGGTGCTCACAGGGCCTCGACGACCGTCGCGTTGGCGAGACCGCCGCCCTCGCAGATGGTCTGGAGCCCATAGCGACCGCCAGTCCGTCGCAGCTCGTGCACCAAGGTGGTCATGATCCGGGCGCCGGTCGCGCCGAGCGGGTGACCGAGCGCGATGGCGCCGCCGTTGACGTTGACCTTGGCCAGGTCGACGCCGGTCTCGCGCGCCCAGGCGAGCACCACGGCACCGAACGCCTCGTTGCACTCGAAGAGCTCGATGTCCTTCAGGGCGAGCCCGGCCCGATCGAGGACCTTCGCCGTCGCCGGGATCGGCCCCGTCAGCATCATGACCGGATCGCTGCCGACGGCCACCGAGGTGTGGATCTTGGCGATCGGCGTCAAGTGGTACCTCTCCACCGCGTCGGCGGAGGCGAGCATCACGGCCGCGGCGCAGTCGGCGAGCTTGCTCGACGACCCGCCGGTGACCGTCCCGCCCTCGCGCAGGGGAGCGATCTCGGCCAGTTTCTCCGCCGTCATGTCGCGCCGGATGCACTCGTCGACCGCGGCACCGTCGACGACGTGGATCTGCCCGGCGAACCGCCCCTCGTCGGTGGCGCGGATCGCCTTGGCATGGCTCTCCAGCGCGAACGCGTCCTGCTCGGCGCGTGAGATCCCCCAGTGGCGCGCGATGTCCTCGCCCGCACGGAACTGATGGATCTCGACGTCGCCGTAGCGCTCCTGCCAACCCTTGCCGTCCCACGGCGAACGGAACCCGAGCGAGGGGCCGAGCTCCCAGGCGCTGTTCAGGGTGATCAGGCTGAGCACCTCGACCCCCGCGCCGATCGCCAGGTCGAAGGCACCGGAGGCCACGCCCTGCGCGGCGAAGGTGATCGCCTGCTGGGAGGATCCGCACTGCCGATCGACCGTGACGGCCGGAACCTCCTCCGGCAGGCCGGCCGAAAGCCAGGCGTTGCGGGCGATGTTCGCCGACTGACCGCCGATCTGCAGGACGCACCCGAGGACGACGTCGTCGACCTGGTCCGCCGGCACCCCGGAACGCTCGACGCTCGCAGCGAGCACCTCTGCCGCCAGGTCGACCGGGTGAACCTGGCTGAGGGCGCCGTTCCGCCGGCCCGCGGCAGTCCGCACGGCATCGATGATGAAGATCTCTCGCATGCAATCCTCGCTTGTGGTTTGACGACGATCGGCCGCTTCCGGCGATCGGGGCGCCCGACCCTAAGAGCACCGCGATCCGTGTCGCGGTGCCTCGGGGGCCAAATTTGTCCGGCGCCATAAGTTTCGCGCCCGACCACCGCACCGGGCCGCCCTCCTCCTGGCAGGATCGCCTTCATGACCAGCGCTCAGCAGCAAGAAACGACAGAGCCGGCGCAGACCACGGAGGACACCCACCACGAGGTGATCATCGTCGGCGCGGGACTTTCCGGCATCGCTGCGGCGGCCTCGCTGCGCGAAAACGGGATCGACGATTTCCTCATCATCGAGCGTCGCTCCGGCATCGGCGGCACCTGGCACCAGAACACCTATCCAGGGTGCGAGTGCGACGTCCCCTCGCACCTCTATTCCTACGAGTGGGCGCCCAATCCGGACTGGAGCAGGCTCTTCGCCCCGCAGGACGAGATCCGCCGCTACATCGAGGACGTCGCCGCGAAGCACGGCGTCACGCGCCGCATCCGGTTCGACACCACGCTCGAGTCCGCTCGCTGGGACGAGGAGGGCCAGCGGTGGGAGATCGCCACCGATCGCGGCTCGCTGACCTGCCACCACCTGATCAGCGCGGTAGGCAGCATCCAGGAGCCCAACGTCGACGCGATCAAGGGGTTGAAGGACTTCAAGGGCAGGACCTTCCACTCGTCGGCCTGGCCAGACGGATACACCGGCGCCGGAGAGCGCGTCGCCGTGATCGGGACCGGCGCGTCCTCGATCCAGATCACTCCGTCGCTGCAGCCGCACGTCGAGCATCTGACGGTGTTCCAGCGCACGCCGTCGTGGATCAACCCGAAGCCCAATCCGCGGATCCCCAAGATGGTCCGCAGGCTCTTCCGGCAAGTGCCTCTGACCTACCGGATCATGCGCGGCGCCCTGCTGATGGGCGCCGAGAGCGTCGTCCTCAGCCTCTCGCATCCCTGGATGGCCAGGCTGTTCAGCATCCCGACGCGCCTCTATCTGCGCTCTGCGGTCAAGGACCCGGAGCTGCGCCGCGTCCTGACGCCCGACTACCTGCTCGGCTGCAAGCGGGCCCTGATCTCGAGCAAGTTCTACCCGGCACTGCAGCAGCCCAACGTCCGGCTCGTTCCCAGGGCGGTCGCCCGAGTGGACGCGACCGGCGTGATCGACGTCGACGGCGAGCACCATGAGGTCGACACGATCGTCGTCGCCACCGGCTTCCACTTCGGCAACGCGACGATCTCCGATCGGGTGATCGGGCGGGCCGGCAAGACGCTGGACGAGCTATGGGACGGCGTGCCGAGCGCATACCGCGGCACGATCGTGTCAGGCTTCCCCAACTTCGCCCTGCTCTGGGGCCCGAACTCGGGCACGGGATCGGCGTTCGCGATCGCCGAGGCGCAGATGACCTACGTGA
>DASZUH010000303.1:0-4180 GCA_035547715.1 Solirubrobacterales bacterium | reverse complement strand
TTCCGTGGGGAAGCGGGCACAGGGACGGGAGGGGCGCGGGCTTCCGTCACGGTTCTGCCCGGTTCGTCACCGGTCCTCATGGCTTCGGCCGCCTGGCGACCGGGCCGATGACGCGTACCGGACTTTGACCCCACCATGGTGGGGTCAAAGTCCGGTAGATGGATCTGCGCGGTGGGGAAGTCGGGAGGGACCGTGACGTTCCATGGGTCTTCGTGACGGAACGCGCGACCGCGACGCCGGAGGGACATGGGGCGTTCCGGGTGTTTTCGTGACCATCTGGCGGGCAAAACGCCGACGGATCCTGGGCGCCGATGGCTCGAGCCTGGCCGGATCCATACGGCTTGCCGACGAAAAAGTTTCGCCTCTCCGGACAAAGGGGAATAGTGTCTTTCCACACGACGGACAAGGCCCGACCGTCGTCTCCACCGCCCCGATCCAAAGGACACCCCGATGTTTTTCTGCGAGCGCTGCGAAACCCGCTTCAACGCCACCGTCGCCGCCGCCTCCGGCGACTGCCCCCGCTGCAAGGAGAAGGAGGGCGTCTCGGCCCCGCTCCGCTTCCGGCTCTTCGAACCCTCGGCGCTGAAGGTCGCCGGCCTCGCGCCGAAACGCACCGGCGCGCCGCTGCCGCGCAGCCCGGTGGCGAAATAGCAGATACCGTGCCCGCGGCGGACGGCGCGGACGAATTCACCGGCGGCTTCGGCGAATAGCGCCGAAGCCGCCTGGACCGACTCCCTAGCTCAGCGGCTCCCACTCCCACGCCTTCGCCGACGCCGGCGCCCGGTCGTCGACGTGGCGGCGGAAATCGGCGAGCTCCTCCTCATCGATCGCATAGACGTGCTCGGGGCCCGGGAAGGAACCGCCGCGGACCTCGTCGGCGTAGCGACCGACCGCCTCGACCATCGAGGCGTGGACGTCGCCGTACTGCTTGACGAACTTCGCCATGTGGCCGGTGGTGATGCCGAGGAGATCGTGGAAGACGAGGACCTGGCCGGAGGTCGCGGGGCCGGCGCCGATGCCGATCGTGATGATGTCGAGGCGTTCGGCGATCGTCGTCGCGATCTCCGCCGGGACCGCCTCGAAGACGACCGCGAAGCAGCCCGCCCGTTCGAGGGCGACGGCATCGTCGTGCATCTGGATCGCCGTCCGCGCCGACTTGCCCTGGGCCTTGTAGCCGCCGAGCGCGGTCGCGGTCTGCGGGGTGAGGCCGAGGTGGCCCATCACCGGGATGCCCGCGGCGACGATCGCCCGGGCGCGCTGCACCGAGACCCCGCCCGCCTCGAGCTTGACCGCCTGGCAGCCGGTCTCCTTGATCAGCCGCTGGGCGCTGGTCACGGCCAGCTCGTCGCTCGCCTCGTAGCTGCCCATCGGCATGTCGCCGATCATCAGTGGCGTGCGCAGCCCGCGCCGCACCGCTTTGCCGAGGACGATCATCTCCTCCATCGAGACCAGGTCGGTGCGGTCGTAGCCGAGCACGACGTTGGCGGCCGAGTCGCCGACCAGGACGAGGTCGACGCCCGCCGCCTCGGCGACCGTCGCCGAGGGGTAGTCATAGGCGGTGACCATCACGATCGGTTCGCCGTTCTCCTTCATCTCGAGGAGCCGCGGCAGGGTCATCGCGACGCGGTCGGCCTGGGGAACGGTGTGGGAACGGACTCCTGAGCTCATGCGACCAACACCTCCGGACGGTCGTCGATTGCGATTGGCGTGTTGTCGGCACTCACGTGGACGACGACCGGCGCGTAGCGCTCCAGGTCGGCCTCGTCGTAGGCGCCGAAAGAGGCGACGATGATCTTGTGGCCGGGCTCGACCAGGTGGGCGGCGGCGCCGTTGACCTGCATCGCACCGGAGCCGGCCTCGCCCTCGATCACGTAGGTGACGAAGCGCTCGCCGTTGTCGACGTCCCAGACGTGGACCTGCTCGTTGGTGAGCAGGTCGGCGCCCGCCATCAGCTCGGTGTCGATCGTGATCGAGCCGACGTAGTCGACGTCACAGTCGGTCACCGTCGCGCGGTGGATCTTCGACTTCAGCATCTGCCTCTGCACGTTCAGTCCTCTCCGGTCGGTTCGATCACGACGTTGTCGATCAGGCGGGCGCCGCCGACGCGGGCGGCGACGGCGACGAGGATCGGTCGGCCGGTCAGGCCTTCAACCGGCTCCAAGGTCTCGGCGTCACGGGCCTCGAGGTACTCGGGCTCGATCGCCGCCGCGGCGAGCTCGAGCCGCGCCGCGGCGAGCCCGGCGTCGAGCGAGTCGAGGGCGAGCGCCTGCTGCCGGCAGGCGGCGAGGGCGCGCGAGAGGGCGATGGCGCGGATGCGGTCGGCGGGCTCGAGGTAGACGTTGCGACTGCTCATCGCGAGGCCGTCCTCCTCGCGCACGGTCGGCATCACCTCGACCCGCAGCGGGAAGTCGAGGTCGCGCACCATCCGCTTGATCACGGCCGCCTGCTGGGCGTCCTTCTGGCCGAAGTAGGCGACGTCGGGGCCAACGATGTTGAAGAGCTTGGCGACGACGGTGGTGACGCCGCGGAAGTGCTCGGGGCCGCGGCGGCCCGGGTCGCCGTCGAGGACCGAGGTGAGGCCGCCGGTCACCTCGACCGCGGTGGCGAAGCCTTCGGGGTAGAGCTCGGTGACGTCGGGCGCGAAGACGATGTCGGTGCCCGCCTCGCCGGCGAGCCGCAGGTCGCGCTCCTCGTCGCGCGGATAACGGTCGAGGTCCTCGTTCGGGCCGAACTGGGTCGGGTTGACGAAGAGCGACATGACGACGACATCGCACTCGGCGCGGGCGGTGCGCAGCAAGGAGACGTGGCCCGCGTGGAGGAAGCCCATCGTCGGCACCAGTCCGATGGTGCGTCCGGCACGGCGGGCGGGGACGAGCGCGGCGCGCAGCTCGTCCACCCCGCGCACGAGGCGCGCAGCAGCGTTATCGGTGACGGTTTCGCCGGGGGAAAGGCTCATGTGCATCAGGTCCATGCCTCTGAGGGTCACGGCCGTTCACGAAGTGTAGCGCGGATCTTGTCACCGATTTTTGATCCGGGCGCGGCCGCTCCTCGCAAGGAACCCGCACAGAGGTCCAACCCCCACCCACGGAGGAGATTGCGCATGAGTCAACACAAGCTTCGGTCCCAGTTCGACCAGGACGGCGCACTCGATGAAATGCACCACGAGGCGGTCGAGTCGCTCGACGAGGGCGACAGCCGGCGCGCGTTCCTGAGGAAGGCCGGGATAGGCGGCGCCGCCGTGATGGGCTCGGGCGCGCTACTTTCCGCCCTCACCCCGGCCGCCGCGATGGCCGCCAAGGGCAAGGGCCGGCCGCCGGCGAAATTCGGCAAGGGCGACATCGGCATCCTCAACTACGCGCTCACGCTCGAGTACCTCGAGGCCGCGTTCTACAACGAGGCCACCAAGAACAAGGTGGCAAAAGGCGCACAGGAGTCGGCGTTCCTGAAGCGGACGACCGCCGACGAGAACGCCCACGTCGCCTTCCTCAAGAAGGCGCTCGGCAAGAAGGCCGTCGCCGCCCCGAAGGTCGACTTCGGCTCCGCCACCAGCAAGGGCAAGTGGCTCGCCACCTCGATGGTCCTCGAGAACACCGGGGTCAAGGCCTACGGCGGTCAGGCGCTGAACATCGCCGACCCCGCCTACATCGCGGCGGCGCTGTCGATCTGGGCCGTCGAGGCGCGCCATGCCTCGGTCGCCGGCCTGCTGGTGAAGGCGGCGCCGGAAAGCATCTCGCCGGAAAAGGGAGCCTTCCAGACGACCGCGACCGCGGCCGAAGTCTTGAAGGCCGTCGACGGAACCGGCTTCCTGGTGTAGGTGGTTGATGCCACGGCCGGGCGTCGGGGTGTGGGCCTGTGGTTCGGGGGCGCTCCGGCCGTCCGAGTTGCGTCCCGGGCGTCTCGTGGCGGCCCTGGCAGGTTGCCCGCTTGCCACGAGACGCCCGGGACGTGAGGGTTCCGTGGGGAACGTCACAGGGACGGGACGATCTCCTCTCTTCCGTCACGGTTCCACATCGGGTGGGGACGCGATGCGTGTTTTGACCCTGCCATGGCAGGGTCAAACTCGACATCGTGATCTGGGCCGATGAAGATCCGGGACGTTCCCGGAGTCTTCGTGACGGGAGGCGCGCACTTCGTGGAGGACCCTGCGCGTCTCCCGGCCCACGTCACGAACCCTCCTCAC
>DASZUH010000302.1:0-10196 GCA_035547715.1 Solirubrobacterales bacterium | reverse complement strand
GGCGATCGCCCGGGTCGAGATGCTCTACCCGTTCGCCAAGGAACGGCTCGAAAACGTGATCGCCGGCTACCCGAACCTGAAGGAGATCGCCTGGGTCCAGGAGGAGCCGCGCAACATGGGCGCCTGGAAGGTCATGTCGCGCCGCTTCCCGCAGGTCCTGCCGGAGGGCATCGACCTCACCTACATCGGTCGCCCCGGCCGCGCCAGCCCGGGCGAGGGCTACGCCGCCGCGCACGCGCTCGAGCAGGAGCGCATCGCCCTCACCGCGCTCACCCCCGGCATCTAGCCGGCCGGGCCGTGCGCCGCCCCCGCCCCTTCAAACCGTTCGAGAAGCCGGTGCCGGGCGAGCTCTTCGTCTGGGTGAAGCGGGTCTCCTACTTCGAGCTGGCGATCTTCCTCGGCCTGCTTTTCTTCTGGATCGCGCCCGGGTTCGAGACCGCGACGATGATCTTCGGCTGGGCCCACGGGATCGGCTTCTGCGGCCTCTGCGTCGTGATCTGGATCGCCTGCGTCCGCCACGAGGCCCCCTACACCCTGCTCGCCGCGACCCTCACCCCGTTCGGGCCGATCGGCAGCGTGATCGGGATCGAGCTGATCGAACGCAAGGGCTGGGGCATCGCCCGTCCGGACGGCTCGGCCCTCTCCCCCGCCCCGGGCACCCCGCAAAGCGCGACCGAACGAACGTAGCGGTTCGGTATACGCGCCTTGACCGTGGCCTGAACGGGAGGTATAGCTAATTCCGACTGTTCTGGGGCAAGCCCCCGGAATGGCCGCGTCGGCATCCCTCCCTGGCTACCGGCGCGCAGGTGCAGTGAGGGGCGCGCGGACCCCCCTGCCTCCCGCGCCCCTCCTGTGCCACGTGCCGTCTGGCGGCGCGGGGGAGCGCATCGCGGCGTCGTTGCTCGGTCACGTGCGGTGCACGCTCCCTCGCGACTCCTTGCGCTGCTGGCCCCCGCGCTCGCCAGCCGGCTCGTGGCACAGGAGGGGCCCCTTGGTCGACCTCGTGGACGCGACCCGATGTCGGGTCAGGCCGCTACTGCGTCCGGCTCCGGCTTGCCCGGCTCCGGCATCCGCTCCAGCAACTCGAGTGGGATGACCTTGCTGGCGTCCAAGATCTCGAGCCCGGCGACCTCCCCGGTCTTCTTGTCGTGATCGACGATCCCCCACCACGTTTTCTCGCTGGTCACGGATTCGGCCGGCGCCGTCGGAATCCAGGCGATGTCCAACTCTCGGTCCCAATACGCGAAACGTTCGTCCATCGAATCCACTTCAATCCCCTTCCTCAAACAGCCAGACACTCACCAACCGGACGCGACCGCGATCCCTACCTACCGGGTGGTCGTAGACGACCTCGAAAACACGACCGTCGAGCCGTTCCCCACGGACCAGCCAGTCGGCCCGCCCGTCGTTACGACTGCGCCCATCATGGCCCAGCCTGACGGTCATCTCAACAAGAATCCGGTCGAATTCGCGTTGCCGGGCGCGGCGTTCCGCGTGGTCAGTCCAGTCGAACCGTTCGATCACGCCCTCCTAAGGGCGCGTGATCGTCGGGTTCACCCCCGGGCTACTTCAGATTTCGCAGCACCGTCTGCAAAATGCCGCCATTGTTGATGTAGGTGACCTCGTTGGGGGTGTCGAGGCGGACGCGGGCCTCGAAGGTCTTGGTCGCGCCGTCGTCGGTGGTCGCGGTGACGGTGACGGTTTTGGCGTTGCCGCCCTCGAGGTCGCCGATGGTGAAGGTCTCGGCACCGGTGAGGCCGAGGCTTGACGCGCTCTCGCCGTCCTTGAACTGGAGCGGGATCACGCCCATGCCGATCAGGTTGGAGCGGTGGATGCGCTCGAAGGACTCGGCGATCACGGCGCCGACGCCGAGGAGCTTGGTCCCCTTCGCCGCCCAGTCGCGGCTGGAGCCGGAGCCGTACTCCTTGCCGGCGAGGACGACCAGCGGCACGCCTTCGGCGGCGTAGCTCATCGCCGCGTCGTAGATGGTCGTCTCCTCGCCGTCCGGGAAGTGGCGGGTGTAGCCGCCGACCTTCTCGACCAGCTGATTGCGCAGGCGGATGTTGGCGAAGGTGCCGCGCACCATCACCTCGTGGTTGCCGCGGCGCGAGCCGTAGGAGTTGAAGTCGCCGGGCTCGACTCCTTGCTCGGTCAGCCAGCGGCCGGCCGGGCTGTCTTTTTTGATCGCGCCGGCGGGCGAGATGTGGTCGGTGGTAACCGAGTCGCCGAGCACGGCGAGGACGCGGGCGCCCTCGACCGGGGCGATCCCCGGCGGATCCGCCGGGATGTCCTGGAAGAAGCTCGGCTGCCGCACGTAGGTCGAATCGGGCCAGTCGTAGCGGTCGCCCGAGGGCACCTCGACCGCGATCCATTCCTCGTCGCCGGTGAAGACGTCGGCGTAGTTGCGCTCGAACATCTCCGCCGCGACCGAGTTGCCGACGACCTGCTTGATCTCCTCGTTGGAGGGCCAGATGTCACGCAGGTAGACCGGCTCGCCGCCCGTGCCCTCGCCGAGCGGCTCGCTGGTGATGTCGATGTCCATCCGCCCGGCCAACGCGTAGGCGACGACCAGCGGCGGGCTCGCCAGGTAGTTGGCCTTGACGTCCTGGTTGATCCGGCCCTCGAAGTTGCGGTTGCCGGAGAGGACGGCGCAGACGGCGAGGTCCTTCTCGGCGATCGCCGCCGAGATCTCCTCGGCCAGCGGCCCCGAGTTGCCGATGCAGGTCGTGCAGCCGTAGCCGACGAGGTTGAACTGGAGCCCGTCGAGCGCCTCGTCGAGCCCGGCCCGGCGCAGGTAATCGGTGACCACGGTCGAGCCCGGCGCCAGCGAGGTCTTCACCCACGGCTTGCGCGCGAGGCCCTTGGCGAGCGCGTTCCGCGCCAGCAGGCCCGCGCCGATCATCACGCTCGGGTTCGAGGTGTTGGTGCAGGAGGTGATCGCGGCGATCACGACGCGGCCGTGGTCGAGCTCGAAGGTCTCGCCGTCGAGGGACACCTCGACGGCGTCGTCGGAGCGCCGCCTCGCCGTCGCCACCGGCGCGCCGGAGACCGCGGGACGCGGTTTGCCGCGCTCGTCGTCGTGGTCCTCGGCGGGCGGATCGCTCGCCGGGAAGGACTCGGCGTTCGCCTCGTCGATCCCGTTGCCGAGCTGCTCCGCGGCCGAGTCGCTCGCCAGCTCCGACATCGCCTCGAGGAACGACTCCTTCGCCTCGTCGAGCGGCACCCGGTCCTGCGGGCGCTTCGGCCCGGCGATCGACGGCACCACGTCGCCGAGGTCCAGTTCGAGCAGGTCGGAGAAGACCGGGTCGGGCGTCGAGGCGTCGTGGAACATCCCCTGCGCCCGCGCGTAGGCGTCGACCAGCTCGATCGTCTCGGTCGGCCGTCCGGTCAGGTCCAGATAACGGAGCGTCTCCGCGTCGACCGGGAAGATCGCGCAGGTCGAGCCGAACTCCGGCGACATGTTGCCGAGCGTCGCCCGGTCGGCCAGCCCCAGCGTCGGCAGCCCCGGCCCGAAGAACTCGACGAACTTGGAGACGACGCCGCGCTCGCGCAGCATCTCGGTCGCGGTGAGGACGAGGTCGGTCGCCGTCGACCCCTCCGGCAGTTCGCCGGAGAGCTTGAAGCCGATCACCTGCGGCAGCAGCATCGAGATCGGCTGGCCGAGCATCGCCGCCTCGGCCTCGATCCCGCCGACGCCCCAGCCGAGCACGCCGAGCCCGTTGACCATCGTCGTGTGCGAGTCGGTCCCGACCAGCGTGTCGGGGTAGGCCTGCAGCGTGCCGCCGTTCTCTTTCGAGTAGACGACCTGCGAGAGGTACTCGAGGTTGACCTGGTGGCAGATCCCGGTCGCGGGCGGCACGACGCGGAAGTTGGCGAAGCTCCCCTGCCCCCACTTGAGGAACGAGTAGCGCTCGCGGTTACGTTCGAAGTCGCGCTCGGCATTGATCGCGAAGGCGCGCGCGTTGCCGAAGGCGTCGACCTGCACCGAGTGGTCGATCACCAGGTCGACGTCGACCAGCGGGTTGATCGCGGTCGCGTCGCCGCCGATCTCGGTCATCGCGTCGCGCATCGCGGCGAGGTCGACGACCGCGGGCACGCCGGTGAAGTCCTGCATCAGGACCCGGGCCGGCTGGAAGGGGATCTCGACGCTCGGCTCGGCGGCGGCGTCCCAGGAGGCGATCGCCTCGACGTCGGCCCTGGAGACCGACACCCCGTCCTCGAGCCGCAGCACGTTCTCCAGCAGCACCTTGATCGAGTACGGCAGGCGGGCGACGTCGAAGCGCTCCTGCAGGGCGTCGAGGCGGAAGATCTCGTAGGCTCGGCCGCCGACCTCGAGGGTCGACCGGGCGCCGAAGCTGTCGGTGTTGGTGCTCATGAGACGAACCTTTCGGGGAGGGGGACGGGGAAGGGCGGGGTCAACGCTTGTCTTTCGGGTGGGCTTCGGTGACGGCGGCGGCGGCGCGCTGGCCGACGCTGCCGCTCTGGGCGATGACCGAGGCCCGCGGGCTGACCATGCCGGCGTGGGCGGCGACCCGGTCGAGCAGCGGCGCGACGGTGATCTCGACCTTGTCGTCGACGATCGCCCGGCCCACCGCGTCGGCGACCGCGGCGGGCGTCGTCGTGCCCATCAGCGGCGGCGTCTTGGCGCCCGCGTCGGCGAACATCCCGGCCTCGCGGACGAAGCCGGGCGAGACCAGCGAGACGCCGATGCCGCGCGGGCCGAGGTCGGTGCGCAGGCCGAGCGCGAAGCCGCGCAGGCCGAACTTGGTCGCGTTGTAGACGGAGGTGCGGGGGCTGGCCGACTTGCCCGACAGCGAGGAGACGAAGACGAGGGCGCCCGAGCCGCGCTCGAGCATCGGCGGGAAGAGGGCGCGGGCGAGCAGCATCGGCGCCTCGAGGTTGACGCGGACGGCGCGCTTCACCTCCTCGGCGGAGAACTCCGACAGCCAGCCCGAGCCGGGCAGGCCGGCGTTGGCGACGAGGATGTCGACGCCGGCGGCCGCCGCGGCGAGGCGCTCCGCCTCACCGTCCTCGGCGAGGTCGGCGACGACGACGCGGTGGCCGGAGCCGGGCAGGCTCGCGGCGAGCGCGAGCAGGTCGGGCTCGCGGCGGCCACTGAGGACGAGCGCCGCGCCGGCGTCGGCAAGGCCTTTGGCGATCGCGCGACCGAGGCCGCCGGTGGCCCCGGTGAGTAGTGCTGTGCGCCCGCCGATCTCCATTTCCCGTAGACCAATCTACCGGTTGGGAAGCCGAAAGGGGCGAGGTGTATACACCTGCGCACCCCGCAGGAAGCCCGTTTCGCGAGGCGAACACAGACCTAATGTTTGCGTTCTGTGAGCAAAGGCCCGGCGGATCTACTACTATGCCGCCGGTCGATACGACCGAAACGCCGAGTCCTGCAAGCCAACTGGCAGCGGGAGCGGGGGAACCACGTTTTCGGGGCTAACCCACGTCTTGTGGGGGCGCGGCTCTTTCAGCGCCAGCCCGACAGCTAACCCCGTAGGCCGACGAAGGAGAAATCGGTTTGCGTAAGAGCAGTCTGAAGTTCCGAGCGGGTCTCGCCCTGGTCCTCGCGATGATCGCCGCGTCCGCCTTTGCCATCGTCCCGGCCGGCGCCTCCGCCGGCTGCGACTTCGGTGGCCTCACCGCCGCCGAAACCGACCTCTGCACCCCGGCCGCGAAGGCCAAGCTGCTCGCCTCCGGCGAACTGATCCCGCCCGCGAGCGCCCCCGCCCGGGTCAAGGCCGTGATCGCCGCGGCCAACCGGATCCGCCTCAAGCCCTACATCTACGGCGGCGGCCACGCGAGCTTCGCCTCGCGCGGGTACGACTGCTCCGGCTCGGTCTCCTTCGCCCTCCACGGCGGCAGGTTCCTCAACATGCCCCTGCCCTCCGGCCCGCTCGAAAGCTGGGGCGAAGAAGGCGAAGGGCGCTGGATCACCGTCTACGCCAACGCGGGCCACGCCTACATGACCGTCGCCGGGATGCGCTTCGACACCAGCGGCGACGAAGGCGAAGAAACCGGCCCCCGCTGGCACGAAGAACTTCGCACCAACGAAGGCTTCGTCGCCCGGCACCCGGCCGGCTTCTAGCCGCCAGGCCTGGGCGCCGCGTTTGGCCGCCGCGGCCATCCCTCCGGGGCCCCGCGGCGACCTCCCTGCCTGCGTCCCACCGCTCCCGTACTCCGATCCGGATAAGTCGTCGCGGCCTAATTTGCCTGCGAACTTCCGCCCGCTCGGATAACTTCGCGGGATAGAGGGGTCCGCGTCCGACATCCGCCTCACCGGCCTCACCAAGTCCTACGGGGACGTGGTCGCGGTCGCCGGGATCGACCTGGAGGTCCGCGCCGGTGAGTTCTTCACCATGCTCGGCCCCTCCGGCTCGGGCAAGACGACGACGCTGCGGATGATCGCCGGCTTCGAGGAACCGACCGCCGGCACGATCGAGCTCGGCGGTCGCGACGTCTCCGGCCTGCCGCCCTACGAACGCGCCGTCAACACCGTCTTCCAGGACTACGCGCTCTTCCCCCACATGTCGGTCGCCGACAACGTCGCCTACGGGATGAAGGTGGCGAGGGTCGACAAGGCCGAGCGCGAGCGCCGCCGCGACGAGGCGCTGGGGATGGTCCGCCTCCCCGGCTACGGCGACCGCAAGCCCGCCGAGCTCTCCGGCGGCCAGCGCCAGCGCGTCGCCCTGGCGCGGGCGATCGTCAACCGGCCCCGGGTCCTGCTCCTCGACGAGCCGCTCGGCGCCCTCGACCTGAAGCTGCGCGAGCAGATGCAGACCGAGCTGAAGTCGATCCAGGGCGACGTCGGCATCACCTTCGTCTACGTCACCCACGACCAGGATGAGGCGCTGACGATGAGCGACCGGATCGCCGTCTTCAACGAGGGGCGGATCGAGCAGGTGTCCACCCCGGAAGACCTCTACGAGCACCCGGTGAACGAGTTCGTCGCCGACTTCGTCGGCGTCTCCAACGTGCTCGAGCGCGGCGGTGAGCGGTTCACCGTGCGCCCGGAGAAGATCGAGGTGCTCGCGCCGGGCCAGCCCGCCGACGGGCTGGTCACCGAGCGCGGCCGGGTCGTCGACGTCGCCTACGCGGGCGCGGTGACCCGGTACACGGTGGCGCTCGACGCCGGCGGCAGCTTGCAGTTGGTCAGGCAGAACGTGGGCGAGGCGCCCGGCGCCGTGCCCACGCAGGGGGCCGAGGTCCTCGTGGGATGGCGGCCGCAGCACGCCGCCGCGGTCCGCGGCAACACGACGAAAGAGGAGGTAGCACCATGAGTAGGCACAAGGGTGGGACCCCGGCACGCACGGCGTGGTTCGTCGTCGCGGGCCTGGTCGCGTTCATGGTCGTCCTGGCGGGCTGCGGCGGTGGCTCCGGCACCACCGGTGGCGGCACGGGCGGTGGCGGCGAAGAACTGCAGAAGCTCGGTAAGGGAGAGGGCGAACTGAACCTGATCTCCTGGGCCGGCTACGTCGAATCGGGCGGCGGCGAAAACCCCGACTGGGTGACGCCGTTCGAAAAGGAAACCGGCTGCAAGGTCAACGACAAGGTCGCCGGCACCTCCGACGAAATGGTGAAACTGATGGAGACCGGGCAGTACGACGGGGTCTCCGCCTCGGGCAACGCGACGGCGCGGCTCTGGGCCGCCGGCGAAGTCGCCCCGGTCAACGTCTCGCTGGTCCCCAACTACAAGACGGTCTTCGCCGACCTCAAAGACCAGCCCTACAACACCTTCGAAGGCAAGCCGTACGGGATCCCGCACGGCCGCGGCGCCAACCTGCTGATGTGGAACAAGAACGACGTCAAGCCGGCGCCGGATTCGTGGGAAGTGACGCTGAATCCCGAAGTCGCCTCCAAATACAAGGGCCACATCACCCAGTACGACGATCCGATGTCGATCGCCGAAGGGGCGCTCTACCTGAAGGAACACGAACCGAGCCTGGGAATCGAAAACCCCTACGAGCTGAACGAAGAACAGTTCGATGCGGCGGTCGAACTGATGAAGGAACAGGCGCCGAACGTGGGCGAATACTGGTCGAGCGCCGAACAGCAGATCGAAGGGTTCGCCAACGGGTCGAACCAGGTCGGCACCACCTGGCAGTACCAGTACTTCGCCCTCAAAGGTGAAAACGAACCGGTCGAAGCGAGCCCGGCGAGCCAGGGCTTCCTGCCGAAAGAGGGCGCAACCGGCTGGTCGGACACCTGGATGATCAGCTCCCACGCCAAGCATCCCAACTGTATGTACATGTGGATGAACTGGATCATCAGCCCGAAAGTGAACGCCGAAGTGGCGGAATGGTTCGGCGAGGCGCCAGCCCAGGAACTGGCCTGCGAAGAAACCGAAAACCCGAACTTCTGCCAGGAATACCACGCCGAAGAACCGGCCTTCTGGAAGCGCGTCTACTACTGGGAGACGCCCTTGGCCGAATGCAGCGAAGGCGGGGAAACCGATTGCATGGACTACAACGACTGGGTCCGTGCCTGGACTGAAATCAAAGGCTAGGCCGGGGCAGAGGTCGGCGGGCAGACGGCTCGCCGGCCTCTTCTACGGTCGTCCCCGGCTCCAGATCGGGTCGCTCCTGGCGGCCCCGATGGCGTGGCTGGTGATCCTCTACCTGGGGTCGCTGGTCATCCTCCTGATCACCGCCTTCTGGACGGTCAACCCGCTCAGCGGCACGGTGATCAAGGAACTCAGCTTCGAAAACTTCGAAGAACTGGTCAACGTCCCGGTCTACCGCGAGATCGTCTGGCGGACCGTCCGCACGGCGATCCTGGTCACGCTCACCGACGCGATCATCGCCCTGCCGATCGCCTTCTACATGGCGAAGATCGCGGGGCGCAAGACGAAGGCGATGCTGGTCGTCGCGGTGCTGATGCCGCTTTGGGCCAGCTACCTGGTCAAGATCATCGCCTGGCGCGCGATCCTCGCCGAACACGGGGTGCTGAACTGGGCGCTCCACCCGCTCGGCCTGCACGGGCCGGGGACCGGCGTCACCTCGGTCTGGATCGTGATGAGCTACCTCTGGTTGCCCTACATGGTGCTGCCGGTGTTCGCCGGGCTGGAGCGGATCCCCGACTCGCTGATCAGCGCCTCCGAGGACCTCGGCGCGCGCCCGTTCACGACCTTCCGGCGGGTGATCCTGCCGCTCGCCTTCCCGGCCGTCGTGGCGGGCTCGATCTTCACCTTCTCGCTGACGCTCGGCGATTACCTGGCGCCGAAGCTCGTCTCCAGCGAACAGTTCATCGGCAACTCGATCTTCGACTCGATCACCAACAACCAGCCGTTCGCGGCGGCTTTCGCCCTGGTCCCGATCGTCGTCGTGATCGCCTACCTCGGCGTCGCCCGCAAGCTCGGCGCCTTCGAGCACGTCTGATGGAGCGGCGATGAGGCTCACCCGACGCGCCAAGATCATCCTCCGCGCCTGCGTCGCCCTGGTGCTGGCGTTCATCTACATCCCGCTGCTGGTGATCCTGGTCGAGGCGCTGAACTCGAGCCGCATCCTCAAGTGGCCGCCGCCGGGCTTCACGCTCAGCTGGTTCGGCAAGGCCTTCGAAAGCGAATCGGCCCGCGAAGCGCTGGTGACCTCGATCGAGGCGGGCGTCGTCGCGATGCTGATCGCGGTCGTCCTCGGCACGCTGATCGCGCTCGCGCTCGGGCGGCGCAGATTCTTCGGCCGCGACGCGATCTCCTTCCTCGTCGTGCTGCCGATCGCGCTGCCCGGGATCGTCACCGGCGTCGCCCTCTCCAACACCTTCACCCAGGTGCTCGGGATCAGCCTCAGCCTGATGACCGTGATCGTCGGCCACGCCACCTTCTGCATCGTCGTCGTCTACAACAACGTCGTGGCCCGCCTGCGGCGCACCTCGGGGAGCTTCGAGGAAGCCTCGGCCGACCTCGGCGCCGACCCCTGGCAGACCTTTCGCTTCGTCACCTTCCCCAGCCTGCGCAGCGCCCTCGGCGCCGGCGCCCTGCTCGCCTTCGCCCTCTCCTTCGACGAGATCATCGTCACCAACTTCACCATCGGTGCGGGCGAAGAAACCCTGCCGATCTGGATCTACCGCAACCTCTTCCGCCCCAAAGAGCTCCCCGTCGTCCCCGCGGTCGCGGTCATCCTGATCATCCTCTCGATCATCCCCGTGTACCTGGCCCACCGCCTCTCCAGCGACGACGCCGGCCTCACCCCCGGCCG
>DASZUH010000301.1:0-2161 GCA_035547715.1 Solirubrobacterales bacterium | reverse complement strand
GCTGACCACGTCGCCGGGGCGAAAGTCGTTGACGTTCGCGCCGACCGCGACCACCTCGCCGACGAACTCGTGGCCGACCACCATCGGCACCGGGACGGTCGCCGCGGCCCAGGCGTCCCAGCGGTGGATGTGGACGTCGGTACCGCAGATGCCGGTCTTGCCGACCGCGATCAGCACGTCGTTTATGCCGACCTCGGGCTCGGATACGTCGAGGAGCGAGAGCCCCGGCGCGGCCCGGTCCTTGACCAGCGCCTTCACGGGCGCCTCCGGTGGATCGCGTCGGGCATGGCCGAACTTATACACCCTTCTCCTGCTTAGCGGATCCCAATTCCTCTATGCTGGACGGCGATGGCGACGGCGAAAGGGGGGCAAGGGAGCGCGGTGGGCACCCACCTCGGTGAGCGCCTGCGGCTGCTGCGGGCGCAGCGCGGCTGGTCGCTGGAGCGCCTCGCCGGCGTCTGCGGCGTCAGTCGCTCGATGCTCAGCCAGATCGAGCGCGGCGAGGCGAACCCGACCGTGATCGTCGCCGCGGCGATCGCCCGCGCGCTCGGGGTCAGCCTCGACGAGCTGGTGACGCCGCCCGGCGAGGGCTCGCCGCTGAACGTGATCCGCGGCGACGATCCGCAGTACGTCTACCGCGCCGACGAGCGCTGCCGGATCCGCACCCTCTCGCCGCTCACCGCCGAGCGTGAGCTCGAGTTCTACGAGGTCAGCTTCCCGCCCCGCGGCGAGCTGCGCAGCGCGCCGCACTTCGCCGGCACGCGCGAGTTCCTCACCGTGCTTACGGGCGAGGTGCGGGTGGAGTCGGGCGAGTACGTCGCCCGCCTTGCCGCCGGAGATTCGGTCGCCTACCCGGCCGACGTCTCCCACGCGATCGTCAACGTCGGCCCCGGCGAGGCCGCGGTCCACCTGATCGACACGATTCCCTGAGCGGTGCGACGAGGTGGCGCGTAGCCGTGATAGACAGGACGCGATGGCGACGCGGGACGCGAAACGGGGGGGACCGGAGGCGCTCTCGCGCGGCGGCAAGGCCGACGTGACGATCTTCGAGGTCGCCCGCGAGGCGGGCGTCTCGATCACCACTGTCTCGCACGTCTTCACCGGCAACCGGCCGGTGAACGAGGAGACCCGGCGGCGGGTCCAGGACGCGGCCGAACGGCTCGCCTACCGGCCGCGGGCGAGCGCCCGCGCCCTCGCCTTCGGCCGCACGATGACGCTGGCGGTCCAATTCCCCTTCGACTCCCCCGCGGTGCTCTCGGTGCCCTACTTCAACGCCCTCGTGCCGGCCCTGTCGGAGGCGGCGGTCACCAACGGCTACTCCTACGTGCTGGTGCCGCCCAACCCGCCGCGGGAGACGATGCTGGTGCCGCTGGTCGAGCGGCGCGGGGTCGACGGCGCGATCCTCCTCGACCCGATCCGCGGCGACTCCTTCGCCACCGAGCTGCACCGGGCGGGGATCCCGATGGTCTCGCTCGGGCGGGTCCTCGACTTCCCCGACACGCCGCGCGTCGACCAGGACTTCGAGACCGCCTTCGAAGGCATCGCCGCGCACCTCGAGGCGGGCGGCTACCGGCGGCCGGCACTCTTTCTCTTCGGCGGCGAGATGAGCACCGTCTACGACCTGCGTCAGGCCTTCGCCCACAACTTCCCCGACGGCCCCGAGGTGATCACCGCCGAGCACTCCGACGGCGCGGCCCGTGCCGAAGCCGAACGGCTCCTCGGCACCGACCAGCCGCCCGACGCCTTCATCTGCCTGTCGGAGCTGCAGGCGGCGGGCGTCTACCGCGCGGCGGCGGCCCTGGGCATCGCGATCCCCGACGAGATCGGCGTGATCGCCCTCGGCGACAGCGGCATGGCCCGCGAGATGACGCCGCCCCTCACCGCCCTCTCGATCTTCCCCGGCCGCGCCGGCCGCCTCCTCGTCGACCTGATCCACCAGATCCTCTCCGGCGCCGGCGACCCCTCGCCGGTGACCCTGGTCCAGACCGAGCTGATCCCACGGGGTTCGTCGACGGCGGCTTAGGGGGTCGGGAGGCTGGGGGTTCGGCTGGGGGACGGGGGCAGGGGAAGCCGGCGCCCGGGCGGGCGCCGGCGCCCGGGGGCGGCGGCCCGGGGCCTGGCGGCCGTCCGAGTTGCGCCCGGCCTTCTCGGTGGCGGCCCT
>DASZUH010000300.1:0-4662 GCA_035547715.1 Solirubrobacterales bacterium | reverse complement strand
ACGCCCGGGACGCAACTCGGACGGCCGCAACGGCCGCGAAGCACGGCAGGGCCGCCCAACGCCCGCCCCCGGACCAACCCCCTAGTCGAGGCCGACCTTGGCGAGGGCGCTCGCCAGGTCGCCTTCGGAGATCGCCCCTTGGCGGAGGACCTCCCAGTCGCCCCCGTCGTCGATCGCGGCGATGTCGACCACGGTGGAGGGCAGGCCGCTCAGGTCGCCGCCGTCGATCGCCAGGTCGACCCCGTCGAGGATCGAGTCGGGGACGTCCTCGAATCGGCCCGGCGCGCGTTTGCCGCTGAGGTTGGCCGAGGTCTGGAAGACCGGGCACATCGCCCCGGCCAGTGGCCCGCCGAGGAGGCGGACGCCGAGGCGCTCGACGTCCTCGCGGCAGGCGAGCGGGTAACGGTGCCCCGGATTCTTGACGATCAAGGTGACCGGGCCGGGCAGGAGCGCGCTGACCGCCGCGGCGGCGCGCGGGCCGAGCTCGGCGACGAGCTCCCGCATCGCCAGCGGCGAGAAGTACATGACCGCCGCCGGTTTGCCGTCGTCGCGGCCCTTCAGCCGGTGGATGCGGTGGATCGCGGCCGAGTCGAGTGGGTCGCAGGCCAGGCCGTAGACGCCATCGCTGGGGAAGACCGCGACGCCGCCCGCGGCGATCGTCCGTTCGAGCGCCGCCCGCGCCGCCGCCGCGCCGCCGCTCTCCAGCGGGATCGTCTCGGTCCTGGCGCTCATCGCAATGCCTCGCGCTCCGCTCCCGGCGCGAAGAACCAGATATGCACGCTTGGTCGCTCCGTATGCACGCTTGGTCGCTCCGCGCTCATCGCGCTCCGACCACTACCCGCTCGAGCCCGGCGAGATCACATCGCACCTCGATCTCGCGGAAGCCCGCGTCGCGCATCAGTTCGGCCACCTCGAGCGCCTGGCCCGCGCCGATCTCGACCGCGATCGCGCCGACCGCGTCGAGGGCCGCCGGGGCGTCGCTGAAGGTCGGCCGCAGGCACTCCGCCGGTCCCTCGGCCATCGGCGCCAGGAGCTCGCGGTAGGCATCGAGCCCGTCGGGCCCGGCGAGCAGCGCCGCGCGGGGCTCCCACTCGGTCACCTCGGGCTGCAGGCCCGCCCAGTCGCGTTCGGCGACGTAGGGAAGGTTGGCGAGGACGAGGTCGAACTCCTCGCCCTCCGGCAGCGTCCCGGCCTCGAAGCGGACGCGCGCGGCGAGGCCGAGGCGCGCCGCGTTGGCACGCGCCACCTCGAGCGCGCCGGGCGAGGTGTCGGTGGCGACGACCTCGGCCTCGGGCAGCTCGTCGGCCACCGCCAGGGCGATCGCCCCCGACCCGGTGCCGATGTCGAGCACCCGCCGTGGCCGCCGCTCCAGCGCCACTTCGACCAGCAGCTCGGTCTCCGGGCGCGGTACCAGCACGCGGCGGTCGACCGCCAGCTCGATCCGGCGGAAGCCTTTCGTGCCGAGGATGTAGGCGAGCGGCTCGCGCCGCAGGCGGCGGCGCACCGTCGCGGCGAAGCGACGCGCCTGGGCGGGGTCGATCTTCGCGCCCGGGTCGGCGATCAGGCTCGCCCGCCCGCGCCCCGTCGCCGCGGCCAGCAGCAGTTCGGCGTCGAGCCGGGCTTCGGCGATCCCGGCGGCCGCCAAGGCATCGGTCGCCGCGCCGAGCGCCTCGGCGACGCCCGCCACCGGGGTCGCTCCGGCGAGCGCGCTCACGCCACCGCGGCGGCCTCCAGCCGCCGCCGCTTCTCCTCGGCCGAGAGCGCGTTGGTGAACTCTTCGAGTTCCCCGTTCAGCACCCCGTCGAGGTTGTGCGAGGTGTAGTTGATCCGGCGGTCGGTGACCCGGTTCTGGGGGAAGTTGTAGGTCCGCACCTTCTCGGCCCTCGCACCGCTGCCGACCTGCGCCTTGCGCTCGGAGGCGATCTGCTCCTGCTGTTCGGCGATCTGTTTCTCGAGCAGTCGCGCGCGCAGCACCCGCATCGCCTTGTCGCGGTTCTGCAGCTGCGACTTCTCGTCCTGCATCGAGACGACGATCCCGGTCGGTTTGTGGGTGATCCGCACCGCCGAGTCGGTCGTGTTGACCGACTGGCCGCCCGGCCCGGAGGAGCGGTAGACGTCGATCTGCAGGTCGTTCGGGTCGATCTGGACGTCGATTTCCTCGGCCTCGGGGAGCACCGCGACCGTCGCCGTCGAGGTGTGGATCCGCCCCTGGCTCTCGGTCTCCGGCACCCGCTGGACGCGGTGCGTGCCGCCCTCGAACTTGAAGATCGAGTAGGCGCCCTCGCCGCGCACTTCGAAGGTGATCTCCTTGAAGCCGCCCGCCTCCGAGGGCGACTGCGAAAGCACGTCGGTGGAGAAGCCGCGCAGCTCGGCGTAGCGGGTCAGCATTTTGTAGAGGTCGCCCGCGAAGAGGGCCGCCTCGTCGCCGCCGGTGCCGGCGCGGATCTCGACGATCACGTTCTTCTCATCGTTGGGGTCGCGCTCGACCATCGCCAGGCGGATCTCCTCTTCGAGCGCCTCGAGCCGGGCGGGCGCCTCCTCGACCAGAGCGCGCAGTTCCGCGTCCTCGCCCTCGGCGAGCAGCTCGCGCGCCCCTTCGAGGTCGTCCTTGAGGGTCGCGTATTCCTCCGCCAGGTCGCGGGCGTCTTTCAGCTGCCGGTACTCGCGGCCGACCTCGGCGTAGCGCTCGCGGTCGGCGATCACCGCGGGGTCCGACATCATCGCCTCGAGCTCCGCGAAGCGGGCCCGGATCTGTTCCACCAACTGCTCGATCATGTGACCGAGTTTAGGCGGGTGCGGCTAGGCGACGATCTCGATCGCCTTCTCCGAGTGCAGGTCCTCGTGGCTCTCGCGGGCGAGGACCGCGTTCAACGAGGCGATGGCGACGGCGAGCTGATCGAGATCCGGCTCCCGCGTGGTCAGGTTCTGCAGCATCAGCCCGGGCCACATGACGGCCCGCACCCAGGCTTTGCGGCGGTTCCTGCCGGCCCACTTGATCACCTCGTAGGAGAGGCCCGCGATCACCGGGATGCCGACGATCCGCGAGATCACCAGCCAGTACCAGGCGGGCAGGCCGAGCGGGGCGAAGATGAAGATCGCCAGCACCATCACGATCAGCAGGAAGCTGGTGCCGCAGCGGGGATGGAGGCGCGAGTAGAGCTTCGCCCGCTCCGGGGTCAGCTCGTCTTCGGCCTCGTAGCAGGAGATCGTCTTGTGCTCGGCGCCGTGGTACTCGAAGGTGCGCCGCAGGTCCGGCATTTTCGAGATCGCCCAGATGTAGCCGATGAAGATGCCGGTGCGCAGCACCCCCTCGACCAGCCAGAAGAGGAAGGGCGAACCGAGCTGGTGCTTGATCAGGCTGGTGAGGCCGACCGGGACGACGAAGAAGAGGCCGATCGCGAGGACCAGCGAGAAGGCGATCGTCAGACCCCAGACCCAGCCGCCGATCTCTTCCGGCTCGCCGTCCTCGTCGTCCTCGATCTGCGCGTTGGCCGAGATCGCCAGGGCACGGAAGCCGATCGCCATCGATTCGGCGAGGGCGCCGACCCCGCGCACGACGGGGATCCGCCAGAGGCGGTTGCGCTTCGCCCACGGGCGCAGCGGCTCGGACTCGACTTCGATCTGGCCCTCGGGTGTGCGGACGGCGACGGCCCAGGTCGAGACGCCGCGCATCATCACTCCCTCGAGCACGGCCTGCCCGCCGACGGGCGCGTCGCGTTTCGCGACGAGCGCGCCATCGGGCATGCGGAGCTCCTCCCCTCCGACGTTGCCGTTGCTGGAGGGGGGAGTTTGAGAGGCCTGTTGTGCGGAGCCCGTGATCGGGCTCACGAGTTGCTACCGCCTGCCGGCCCGGGTCTTGGCCTGGCGACGCTGGAACCGCTCGACGCGGCCCCCGGTGTCGACCAGCTTCTGTTTACCGGTGTAGAAGGGGTGGCACTCAGAGCAGAGCTCGACGTGCAGGTCGCTTTTCGTCGACCGCGTGTAGAACTGGTTGCCGCACGAGCAGTGCACGTTGGCGAGTTGGTAATCGGGGTGGATTGAAGCTTTCACTCTTAGGAGTTTAGACCAGTGCGCAAGGGCGCCGGGCGACCGCCCTCCGGCTCGGCGCCGAGCCCGGCCGGCACCCGGGACGTGACGCTTCCGTGGGGAAGTCCACGGCCCCTCATGCGTCCCGTGATACCACCCACCGACGAGTTCCCAGAAATCCTCGGTATGCGAGGAAAAGTGCGAACTCGCGGGTCGGGTGGCCCCAGGCAAGCAGGGTCCGTGAGGAAGGCCCGCCTTCGGTCACGAAGACACCGGAACGTCACGGTCCCTCGCCACTTCCTCATGCATCGCCCAGGTGCGTTCGTCGCTTGTGGCCGTATATGGCTACAAGCGACGAACGCACCCTCCCGACCCGGGGCGAAGGTGACCGAAGGCATGAGGACCCGTGACGAACCGGGCGGGACCGTAACGGAAGCCCGGCGAGCCTCCCGTCCCCGGGAACCACGCCCGCCGCCGGCCCGTGGCCGTCCTCCGGCTGTCGCTTGTTCCGCATGGCGCAACAAGCGACAGCCGGAGGGGCATCGGCGCAGGGTCCGTCACGAAGACCCATGGGACGTCACGGTCCCGTCCCACCTCCACATCACCGCCATGACGTCCGTGCACTTGTACCGCCCA
>DASZUH010000299.1:0-6660 GCA_035547715.1 Solirubrobacterales bacterium | reverse complement strand
CCATGCAAGGGACGAGGCCGGGCGATCTGCGGGCGAATCTGCCGCTGCCGCCGATCGAGGCGCACCGGCTCGAGTTCGGTTTCGACGACCTGCACGAGGTCCGCGCCCAGGTCGCCGCCGCGGCCACCGCGGCCGGCCTCGAGCCGGCCCGCGTCGCCGATCTCGCCGCCGCCGCCTCGGAGCTGGCGGCCAACAGCGTCCTGCACGGCGGCGGCCGCGGCCTGGCGACGATCTGGGGAGACGGCGGCGCGGTCTTCGTCGAGGTCGCCGACGCGGGCCGGATCACCGACCCCGAGGCGGGCACCCGGCTTCCCGACCCCGAGGTCGAACACGGCCGCGGCCTCTACATCGCCAACCAACTCTGCGACGAGGTGTCGATCGAAAGCGGCGAGAGCGGTACCCGCGTGCGCCTGCGGGCCGGCGGGACGTGAGGGTTCCGTGGGGAAGCGGGCACAGGGACGGGAGGAGGTGCGGGCTTCCGTGACGGTTCCGCCGGGAACGTCACGGGTCCACATCAGGCGGCGGGACGTCCGTGCACTTGTGCCCCCTATGGGCGGTACAAGTGCACGACCGTCGTGGGCGGTGATGTGGAAGTGAGACGGGACCGTGACCTTCCATGGATCTTCGTCACGGATCCTGCGCCTTCGTGACGGACCATGCGCTCCTCTCCGGCGGCATGCGCACGTCCGCCCGGCGCACGTCACGAACCCTCGCACCTCTCCCCACACACCCGGCCATCTCGGTGGCGGCCTCAACCTGCCCGGTCGCCACCGAGATGGCCGGGCGCACCTCGGACGGCCGCCCCCTCCGGGCGACAGCTTGCACCGCCGCCGCCCCCGGAACCAACCACCTACACCCGTCGCAACGCCAGCAGCACGATGTCGTCGCGGAGGGTCCCGCCCGCCCGCGAGACGGCGTCGCCGCGCAGTCGCGCCGTCATCTCCTCGAGCGCCAGCGGCGCGAGGTATTCGGCCAGGCGCGCCAGCTCCAGCGGATCGCGGTGCTCCGAGGGCGGGCCGGCCTCGAGCCAGCCGTCGGTGCAGAAGAGCAGCGTGTCGCCGGGGGCGAAGACCGCGTCGTGACGTTGCACCTTGGCGTCGTGGAGCGCGCCGAGCACGGTGCCGCCGCCGAGCAGGCGGGCGCCGCCCGCGCGTACGTGGACCGGCGGCGGGTGCCCGGCGCTCGCCGCCGCCAGCGTCCAGCGGTCCTCCTCGTCCCGGCGCAGCCGCACCAGCACCGCGGTGGCGAAGTCGTGCAGCCCGGTGCCCTCGAGCAGCAGCTCGTTCACCCGCGCCAGGATCTCCTCGGGCTCGTCGACCTCGCGGGTCAGCCCGCGCACCGCGTGGCGCACCGCGACCGAGACGCCGGCCGCCGCCGAGCCCTTGCCCGCGACGTCGCCGACCAGCACCCAGCAGCCGTCGTCGGTCGGCAGCACGTCGTAGAGGTCGCCGCCGATTTCGATCCCCCGCCCGGCCGCCTCGAAGACGACCGCCGACTCGAGCCCCGGCACCGGCGCCGGCCGCGGCGGGCGCAGGCCGAGCTGCAGGTTGCGGGCGATCGCGTCGCGCTCCTGGTAGAGCCGCGCGTTGTCGAGCGCCAGGGCGGCCCGGTCGCCGAGCTCACCGAGGAACTCCAGCTCGACCCCCTCGTAGCGGGCGTTCGCCTTCGCGTGCAGGAACGAGAGCGCGCCGATCTTCCGTCCGCGCGCGATCAGCCCGACCACCGCCGCCGACTCGTACCCGGCGTCGTCGATCAGCGCCTGGTGCTCGGCCGTCTGGGCGACGCTCTCGTTGACGGTCGGCTCTTTCAGGTCGCGCCAGATCATCGGCTCGCCCTCGCGCAGCACCTGCGCCACCGGGTGGTCGCCGTCCTGGGCGAGCGGCGCGTCGCGGCGGATCTTCTCCAGCCGCTCCGCCGCGCCCGGGATCGTCGAGGCGGCGACCGAGTCGCCGATCATGCCGTCGTCGCGGATGAAGTCGATGATGCAGACCTCGGCCAGCTCGGGGACCGCTTTCTCGACGATGTTGCGGGCCGTCTCGGTCGGGTCGAGCGAGGCATCGAGGTCGCGCGTCGCGGCGATCAGGAACTCCCGCGCCTGCCGGCGGCGACGCTGCACGGTGATGTCGCGGGCGATCACCGAGGCGCCGGAGAGGCCGCCGCCGGTCCCGGTGATCGGCGAGATCGTCAGGGCGACGTCGATCACCGTGCCGTCTTTGCGGACGCGATGCGTCTCGTAGGTCTCGAGCACTTCGCCGCGCCGCACCGCGCCGAGGATCTTGTCCACCTCGTGCCTCAGCTCGTCGGGCACGAGGAAGGAGACGTGGCGGCCGACCGCCTCGTTGGCGCTGTAGCCGTAGAGCGCCTCGGCGGCCGGGTTCCAACTGGTGACGATGCCGTCGAGGTCTTTCGACAGGACCGCGTCGCGGGTGCCGGCGACGACCAGCGCCATGTGGGCGCGGGTCTGCTCGACCTCGGCCCGGTGGCTGACGTCGCGGGCGAGGAGGGTCGGCCCGGCGCCGCCCCCAGGCGCCCGGACGATCGTCAGCTCGACCTGGAACTCGCTGTCGTCGCCGCGCCGCGCGGTCAGTTCGACCCGCCGCCCGAGCGTCCCCTCGGCGCCCCGCTCTTCGCCCAGTAGCAGTTCGCGGGCGGCCTCGCGCAGGGCGGCCGGGACGATCAGCTCGACCAGGTCGAGGCCGACGGCGACCGCGCGCTCGGTCCCGAAGAGCTGCTCGGCGGCCGGGCTCCAGCCGACGATCGCCGCCCGGGGGTCGAGCTCGACCACGGCGTCGAGCGCCGCGGTGATCGGGCGGCCGCGCACGTGCTCCCCGGCTTCCCCACCGATGGGCTGCTGGACCGAGCTCACCAGCCAAAGCTACTCGGCTTGTGTCATTGGTAGCTTCGATTGCATGAAACGCTCCAACGTCGGCAAGGCGGAGTTCGCCTGGGACGAGTCCGATCGGGAGGGGTTCCGCGCCGGGATGGCCCGCCTCGGCGGGCCGCCTGGGGCGAAGGAGACCGGGGTCGGCGTCTACGAGCTGCCGCCCGGCCAGGCGGTCTGCCCCGACTCCGACGAGGTCGGGATCTGGACCGGCGACGAGGCGACCGACGTCCTCGTCCGCCGCTCCTCGCGGGTCGACCACCACGACGGCGAGGTCTGAGCGCGGCGCCGATGAGTTCGGCGCCCCCGCCCCGTCTTACCTACGATGCCGCAACCCGCCGACGTCCCGGAGGCCGTCTTGTCCGACACCGCAGCACCCGATAGCAACCGCTGGCTCGCCCTCTACGTGCTCTGTGCGGGGATGCTGATGATCGTCCTCGACGGCACGATCGTGAACGTCGCGCTGCCCTCGATCCAGGAAGACCTGCACTTCTCGCAGTCGAACCTGGCCTGGGTCGTCAACGCCTACCTGATCCCCTTCGGCGGCCTGCTCCTGCTCGCCGGCCGGCTTGGCGACCTGCTCGGCCAGCGCCGCGTCTTCCTCGTCGGCCTGACGATCTTCACGATCGCCTCGGCGCTCTGCGCCGCCTCCCCCGACCAGGGCGTGCTGATCGGCGCCCGCTTCGTCCAGGGGATCGGCGGGGCGCTGTCCTCGGCGGTGATCCTGGCGATGATCGTGCGGATGTTCCGGGCGCCGAACGAGCAGGCGAAAGCGATCGGCGTCTACGGCTTCGTCGCCTCCGCCGGCGGCTCGATCGGCCTCCTGCTCGGCGGCATCCTCACCCAGGCGATCTCCTGGCACTTCATCTTCGTCATCAACCTGCCGATCGGCGTGCTGGTCGGCTGGCTGGCCCTGCGCCTGGTCGACAACCCCGACGGCCTCGGCATGCGGGAGGGCGCCGACTTCCCCGGCGCCGCCCTCGTCACCGGGGCGCTGATGCTCGGCGTCTTCACGATCCTGCAGATCACCGAATGGGGCTGGGTCGACGCCCGCACGATCGGCGGCCTCGTCCTCGCCGCGGCGCTGATCGTCGCCTTCGTCCGCCGCCAGGGACGGATCGCCAACCCGCTGATGCCGCTGCGCCTCTTCGGCTCGCGCAACGTGGTCGGCGCCAACACCGTGCAGGCGCTGCTGGTCGCCGGGATGTTCGGGATGTTCTTCCTCGGCGCCCTCTACCTGGAGAAGGTGCTCGGCTACAGCGCCCTCGAGATCGGCCTCGCCTTCCTGCCGACGACGGTGGTGATGGGCGGCCTCTCGCTCGGCTTCTCGGAAAAGCTGATCATGCGCTTCGGCCCGCGCAACATCCTCATCCCCGGCTTCGTCATGGTGACGATCGCGCTGCTGCTCTTCGCCCGCACGCCGGTGGACGGGAGCTACCTGACCGACCTGCTGCCGCCCTTCCTGCTGATCGGCATCGGCATCGGCACCTCGTTCCCGGGGATCATGACCCTGGCGATGTCGGGGGCGACGCCGCAGGACGCCGGGCTCGCCTCGGGCCTGGTCAACACGAGCATGCAGGTCGGCGGCGCGGTCGGCCTGGCGGTGCTGGCGACGCTCTCCACCGAGCGCACCGAACACCTCGAAGCGGCGGGCCACTCGACCGCCGCCGCGCTCACCTCGGGCTACCACCTCGCCTACCTGGTCGGGGCGGGCCTGGCGGCGGCCTCGGTGCTGATCGCGATCTTCGTCCTGAAGCCGGCCGCCGGCCCGCAGATGGCCGCCGGAGCCGAGGAGGCCGCGGAGCGGGCCGACCTCGCCGCCGAAGGCTGAGCGAGGCGCCGCGCCACTTAACGCTCAGCCTCAGTACCGGCATATACGTCGAAAATTTCGGCCAAACTAATTTAGGGTCGAGGGATCGCCGACAAGAACGGGGAATGCAGACGATCCCCGACCAGATCGCGGCGGCCCGCGTCGCCTTTGCCGAAGCGCCCGACGAGCGCGCCCGCATGGGCCGCATCTCGGGCGTCCTCTGGATGCTCTCGGCTCTGGTCGGGATGTTCGGCATCCTCCTGCCCGGCTCCCACCACGTCGCGACGCCGATCGTCGTCGCCGTCGGCGTCGTGGTCTTCCTCTACGGCCTCGGCAGCGTCACCGGCTGGATCCCCTGGGAGAAGGCGACGATCGACCAGCTGGCGATCGGCATGGTGCTGACGATCCCGGTCGCGGGAACGGCGATCTACCTGACCGGCGGCTCGCTCTCCTACATCGAGCCGCTGCTCGTCTGCCCGCTCCTCTACGCCGCCTTCTTCTTCCCCGAGCGCTGGGCCTGGCCGCTCTCGATCGAGCTGATCCTGGTCGCCGGCGCACCGTTGCTCTACGACCCGAACGCGATCGACAACGCCTTCGCGCCCCGCTACCTCGCGCTCGCCGTCGGCTTCCTCGCCTCGACCTGGGTGATGGTCGGGCTGAAGAAGCGCCTCATCGACGCCGAGCAGCGCCAGCGCGACTTCGCCAACTCCGATCCCTTGACCGGGGTCGGCAACCGCCGCTTCTTCGACACGACGATGAAGCGGGAGGTCGAGCGGCGCACGCGGCCGTTCGGGCGGCGCGGCCTCGACACCAGCCCGCTGGCACTCCTGATCGTCGACCTCGACGACTTCAAGGGCGTCAACGACCGCTACGGCCACCAGGTCGGCGACACAGTTCTGCAGGAAGCGGCGACGCACGCACGCTCGGTGCTGCGCTCGACCGACACGCTGGCCCGGATCGGCGGTGACGAGTTCGCGATCATCGCCCCCGGCGCGCACGGCGAAGGCGCCGAGCGGATGGCCGAGTCGGTGCGCGACGCGGTCGCCTGCGCCGAGCCGGGCGAGGACATCCCCTCGCCCCGCGCCTCGGTCGGCTGGGCCGTCTTCCCCGACGACGGGCAGGACTTCGAGACCCTGATGCGCTCCGCCGACGAGCGGCTGATGCGGCTGAAGCGGGTCAACTGGCGCGACGACGGCACCGTCGATTCCGCCCGCCTCGTCGGCTAGTTGGTTGCGCGGGCGGGCGTTGGGGTTGGGGGCGGGGCGTCGGGCTCAGGGTCGAACTGCGGCCCAGAGCGAGACGGCCAGGGCCAGTGGCACCCACCACCAGGCGTTGACGCCGATACCGACCAAGGCGGCCGCGCCGCCGATGGCGATCACGGCGGCGAGGGCGAGACGCCAGTCTTCGCCGACGACGAAGTCCCAGATCTCCATCGGGACCCGGCGCGCGGCCTTCATGCGGCCACCGCCCGCCGGCCGGGGCGGCCGGCGAGATTGACCAGGAGCAAGGACCAGAGGAGCGCGCCGGCGACCAACACGGGCAAGGTCGCGTCGCCTCCCGGCCAGGCGACGCCCGCGCCCTCGCCTCCCCAGAACGCCCCGAACGACGTCAGCAGGACGCCGACCGCGAACTTCATCGTGTTCTCCGGGACGCGGCTGAGCGGCGCCCGCACGGCCGCCGCCGCGCCGACCACGATCAGCACGGCCAGGACTGCGGTCGCGGCCGCCAGGCCGACCTTGCCCTGGTTGCCGCCGAACGTGAGGACGATGAAGGCGACCTCGAGGCCCTCGAGCAGGACGCCTTTGAAGGCGATCGTGAACCCGTAGCCGTCGATGATCGTCGAGCTCGCCGTGATCGCGGCGGCGCGGGCGCGCTCTTCCGCGAAGATCGCGTCCTCGTCGTGGATGGCCTTGCGGCCCGCGGCGCGCAGGATCGCCTTGCGCAGCCACTGCAGGCCGAAGACGAGGAG